>NZ_JBHMIM010000061.1:0-36652 GCF_048060115.1 Micromonospora sp. LOL_023 | reverse complement strand
CGCCTTCGCCGTCTACCGCATCTAACAAACCGTGATCAAATCAGGCATAGAGGAACAACGCCGGGGCCGTGCCATCGCCCTGGGCATCGCGCTGCTGCTCAACCGGCCCTTCCGCGGCCGTACGATGTTCCGGCTACTGGCCTTCGTACCCTACGTGCTCGCCGAGGTCACCGCCGGCATCATGTGGAAGCTGATCCTGACCGGTGACGGCACGGCCGACGCGCTGCTGCGCTCCGTAGGGCTAGGTGCCCTGGTACGGCCGTGGCTCGCCGATCTCGACATCGTGATCTGGACCCTGTTGGCCGTCCTCACCTGGAAGTACGTCGGTTTCGCGATCATCCTCCTGCTCGCCGGCCTGTCCGGTGTGCCTCCCGAGCTGACCGAGGCGGCCGAGATCGACGGAGCCAGTTGGTGGCAGACCCAACGTCACATCACCCTGCCGCTGCTCGGACCCACCATCCGGATCTGGATGTTCCTGTCAATGATCGGTTCGTTGCAGGTCTTCGACGTGATCTGGGTGACCTCGGTGCCTGCGGTGCGGTCACTGGGCGCCTCCGCCACCATGGCGACGTACATGGTGGACAACGGCTTCTTCGCTCGGTTGTGGGGTTACGGCAACGCGATCGCCGTGATCCTCTTCGTGATCTCGTTCATCGCGGCGCTGTTGTTCCAGCGGTTCCTGCTCCGTCGGGACATCGAGGGCGCAGTGACTGGAGGGAGGAGCTGACGTGACCGCGAACGCCATCGCCACCAGACCGACCAGACGCACTGGGCGCCGCCGGGACTCCTCGTGGGGCAGTCCCCTCACCTACGCACTCGCTCTCGCGGTCGCGGGGGTGTCGATCGTCCCGGTGATCTACGTGATCATCGGCGGTTTCCGCACCACCCGGCAGATCATCGCCGACCCGGCCGCGTTGCCGGACCCATGGGTCACCGACAACTACGTCCGGGTGCTGACCGAGAGCGGCTTCTGGCAGCAGGCATTCAACAGCGCAGTGGTCGCCTTCGGTACGACGTTCGGCGTCGTATCACTCGGAGTCTGTGCCGCGTTCGTACTCGCCCGGTACAGTTTCCGCGGGCGGGAGGCCCTCTACACCTTCTTCACCCTCGGTCTGCTCTTCCCGGCCGGGGCGGCGATCCTGCCGCTGTACCTGATGCTGCGCGACATGAACCTGATCAACTCGTACTTCGCGGTGATCCTTCCGCAGATCGCCTTCGCGCTACCGCTCACGATCGTGATCCTGCGTCCCTTCCTGTCCGCCGTACCCCAGGAACTGGAGGACGCCGCGGCGATCGACGGCGCGGGGCGGCTCGGCTTCCTCTGGCGGATCATGCTGCCGCTGTCGCGCCCCGCGCTCGTCACGGTCGGCATCCTCGCATTCGTGACGAGTTGGAACGCGTTCCTGCTGCCACTACTCGTCCTCGGTGACGCCAGCCTGCACACCCTGCCACTGGGCGTGCAGAACTTCTCCAGCCAGTACACCTCCGACACCGCCGGAATCCTCGCCTTCACCTCGATGGCGATGCTGCCTGCATTGATCTTCTTCACGATCGCGGAGAAGCAGATCGTCGGAGGCCTGCAGGGTGCCGTCAAGGGCTGACCGCTGGCCGCGGCACACAGAACGAACCGTGCGCGCGCCGGACGTGACACGCGCACACCGAGGGAAAGGCACAACATGGCTAAGGTCCGCGCGACGGCGGGCGAGGTCGCGCCGGGGCAGACGCCTGTGAACCACGACCGACCGCAGGGACCCGAACGGCGAGGTGCACGGGACGGCGAGACCCGCGTCCAGGATCTGCTGAACCGGATGACAGTCGAGGAGAAGGTCGCGCAGCTGACCGGGTTCTGGGAGAAGGAGGACGGCGAAACCGTCGCGCCGTTGCAGGGCGAGTTCAGCGACACCGCCCGGCTGGAGGACTTCTCCCGGCACGGACTCGGCCACCTCACCCGGACGTACGGCACCCGCCCCGTCGATCCCATGGTACGCGCGGCCTGGCTGTGGAAGTTCCAGTCCGAGCTGGTGGCGAACACCCGGCTCGGCATCCCGGCCATCGTCCACGAGGAGTGCCTGACCGGCCGTTCCGCGTGGCGGGCGGCCACCTTCCCGACACCACTGGCGTGGGGGGCCGCCTTCGATCCCGATCTGGTCGCCGAGATGGCCTCGGCGATCGGCACGTCGATGCGTGCACTCGGCATCCATCAGGGACTCGCCCCGGTGCTCGACGTGATCCGCGACCCCCGGTGGGGCCGGGTCGAGGAGTGCATCGCCGAAGATCCCTACCTGGTCGGGACCATCGGCACCGCGTACATCCAGGGCCTGCAGTCGCAGGGCGTACACGCCACCCTGAAGCACTTCGTCGGCTACTCCGCCTCGCGCGCCGGTCGCAACTTCGCCCCGGTGCACGCCGGCCCCCGGGAGGTCGCCGACGTTCTGCTTCCGCCGTTCGAGATGGCGCTACTCGACGGCGGCGCCCGCTCGGTCATGCACTCGTACGCCGAGATCGACGGGGTGCCGGTCGCCGCCGACCCGACCATGCTCACCGGGGTGCTGCGCGACCGGTGGGGCTTCGACGGGGTGGTGGTCGCGGACTACTTCGGGGTGGCGTTCCTCAACCTGCTGCACCACGTCGCGGGCGACCACACCGAGGCGGCCATCCTGGCGCTGACGGCCGGTGTCGACATCGAACTGCCGACCGGCGACGCCTATCTGATGCTGCCGGAGGCCGTGCGCAGCGGCAAGGTCGACGAGGCACTACTCGACCGGGCAGTGCTCCGGGTCCTACGACAGAAACGGGATCTCGGACTGCTCGACGCCACCTCGGTGGATGAACCGACCGGAGAGATCGATCTCGACCCGCCCGGGCACCGGGCGATCGCCCGCCGCCTCGCGGAGCGGTCCATCGTCCTGGTCGCCAACCAGGGCGCCCTGCCGCTGGCCCCGGGTCGGTCGGTGGCGGTGATCGGGCCCAACACCGACCTGCCGAGCGCCCTCTTCGGGTGCTACTCGTTCGTCAACCACGTGCTCCCCCAGTATCCCGACGTGGAGCCCGGAATCGAGGTGCCGACGGTTCTCGACGCGGTCCGGGCCGAATTCGGCGCCGATCTCGTCAGCTGGACCCCCGGCTGCGGCGTCGACGACGACGACCGCTCCGGCTTCGCGCAGGCGGTGGCCACGGCCGCCGCCGCCGAGGTCGCCGTGCTCGTCGTCGGGGACCGAGCCGGTCTGTTCGGACGCGGCACGGTCGGCGAGGGCTGCGACACCGACGATCTGGAGCTTCCCGGGGTGCAGCGCGACCTCGTCGAAGCCGTGCTGGCGACCGGCACCCCGGTCATCCTGGTGCTGCTCACCGGGCGGCCCTACGCGATCGGTTGGGCGCTGGAGCGGTGCGCCGCGGTGGTACAGGCGTTCTTCCCCGGGGAGGAGGGCGCCGCGGCGATCGCCAGGGTGCTCTCGGGACGGGTCAACCCCTCCGGTCGGCTACCGGTCAGCCTGCCCCGGTCGGCGGGGGCGCAGCCGTACTCATACCTGCACCCCGCCCTCGGAGAGGGCAACGAGGTGACCAACCTGTCGGTGACCTCACCGGCACCGTTCGGCCACGGCCTGTCCTACACCACGTTCGCCTACGCGGAGCTGACCGTGCCGGCGACGGTACCGACCGACGGAGCGTTGCTGGCGACCGTACGGGTGACGAACACCGGTACGGTCGCCGGCGACGAGGTGGTCCAGCTCTACGGCCACGACCTCGTGGCCTCGGTGACCCGGCCGGTGGCGCAGCTACTCGGATACCGTCGGGTGCGTCTCGAACCAGGCCAGACGGTCACAGTCGAGCTGACCGTGCCGACGACCCGGCTGGCCTTCTCCGACCGCTCACTGACCCGGGTGGTCGAGCCCGGTGACGTCGAGATCTGGGTAGGTACGAGCGCGCAGCGGCTGGCCCAGGGGCGGACCACCCTGGTCGGACAGACCGTGCCGGTCACCAACTCCGCACGGCGATGGACGACCTCCAAGGTCAGGTGACGGTGGGTCGCTCCCGGTACGGTGTGCCGTACCGGGAGCGACTCGTCTGTGACCGACCAGTTCCGGTCCGACACAACCAACGGTCAGGTCAGCTCAACGGCTCGACCCAGATGTTGCGGTACTGCACGGCGTTCTGGTGATCCTGCAGTCGGATCGACCCGGTCGCCGGCCCCTCGGGGATGTTGCCGCCGGTCGGGCCGGTGATGGCGACGTCGTCGTGGACGGTCACCCCGTTCCAGACCAGGGTCACCCGGGCGTCGGAGGTCTTGTTTCCGGCGCTGTCGTAGCGGGCGGCGCGGTAGGTGATGTCGTACGTCTGCCAGGTCTCCGCCGGACGTGCGGCGTTGACGTCCGGTGCCTTCTGCAGATAGATCGAACCGGCCTCGTTGTTGTCGAGCGTCGGGTCCCCGTAGGAGTCGAGAATCTGTATCTCGTAACGCTCCTGCAGGTAGACGCCGCTGTTCCCACGGTTCTGGCCGGTGACGTCCGCCGGCAGCTGCGGCACCTTGAACTCGACGTGCAGCCGGAAGTCGCCGAACGCCTGCCGCGTACGCAAGTCGCCGCAGCACACCTCCATCGCGCCGTCGGCCACCGCCGGCCAGCTCGCGGAGCGGCCGTCGGTGTGCTGCCACTCCGACAGGTCGCCGCCGTCGAACAGCACGATCCGCTCACCCGGTTGACGCACGGTGACCGTGTCCAGGTTGACGTGGCCCGTGTCGCCGGTCTCCACCCGGTACTCGACCGTGTTGAGACCTCGACGCAGCGTCAACAGTTCGGTCTTGGTGGCCCACTCCTTCCAGGTGACGGTGCTGGGCAGGACGGTCTGGCGCACCTTGCTGCCGTTGACGTAGACGCTGACTGTCTTCTCGCCGGAGAACGGGTTGGGGCCGTTGCTGTAGCGCAGCCCCACCTCGTACTCACCGTTGCGCTTCACCTCGACGTGCATCGTCGTGGAGGCGTTCAGCTCGCCGAACCCAGCCACGTAGCCGACCCCCGAGTAGCCGGCATGCTCGGTGTCGATTCGTGCACCGCCTTGCCGGTGGCCCTCCTCGGCCTCGTAGAAGACCCGGTCCGGCTGCGCGCCAGGGATCGCGTTGAGGGTGTACCAGGCCTCGGTGCTCCACAGCTCCTCACCGTTCGAGGCGGTGAACGACCGGGGCGATCGCAGGTGCACCACCCGCCCCTGCTGCAGGCCGTCGATCGCCAGCCAGACCGTCCGGCGGTCGTTCGAGACCTTGACCTCATCGACGGTCAAGGTCTCCTCGTCCACCTTCGGCCCGCCGTACGTCGGGGTCGGTGCGTAGCGCCACTGCTCGACCTGGTAGCGCTGGGTGATGTCCTGGATCGTGGCGGTGGCCAACGGTCGGGTGTACTCAATCTTGAAGCCGTTCGGGGTGGCGCTCATCGACTTCATGTCGAACGTCCGGTTGCCGTTCGGGGTCAGCTTCTGCAGCCCGTACCGCAGCTTGCCGGCCTGGCCCCAGTTGCCGTCGGCACCGAGCCCACCGACGTAGATGGCACCGTCCGGTCCGATAAAGACCTCGTTGACGCCGGCCTCCAGTCCCTGGGTGTGCCGGAACACCGCGCCCTGGTACTCGCCGTGCACCTCCTCCAGGTACGCACGCTGCAGCCCACCGTAGGTGACGTCGCCGATCAGCAGCTGGTCACGGTACGGGCCCTTCTTGACCCGTACCGGTGTACTCGGTGAGTTGGCGATCTCGTTCTGCGGCAGCCAGAGCACCGGCTGCGCCACCGGGTTCGCGTCGAACTGTCCGGCCGGGTTCGTGTAGTGGTTGAAGAACCGGTCCTGCTGGATGTGCACCAACTTGGAGGCGGGCAGATAACCGCCCTGGTTGTCGGTGACGAAGAGTTCCTTGTCCCGTCCCCAGCCGATGCCGTTCGGGGTACGCAGTCCGCCGGCCACGTAGCTGATCTTGCCGGTGCGCCGGTTCACCATGATGCTGGTGCCCCGGTTGCCCACCGGCTGCGGGTTGGTCGTCGCACCGCCGTAGTCGATCGCGACGGAGAGGTTGAGATAGAAGTGGCCACCCGCGTAGAGCAGGCCGAAGGCGAACTCATGGAAATTGCCGCCGAACGGCCAGCTGGCGACCGTCCGGAGCTCGTCGGCGATCTCGTCGCCGTCGGTGTCCCGCAACTCGGTGAGCTCGTGCTTCTGTGAGACGTAGATGATGCCGTCGACCACCGCGAGGCCCATCGGCTCGTTCAGGCCGCTGGCCACCTTCTTGTACGTTACCTCGTCAGGGCCGGTCGCCCCGGTCACGTTCTCGACGATGTACACCTCGCCGCCGAACTGCTCGCTACCGCCCCAGGTCGCGATGACCAGCCGGCCGTCCTCGGTCCAGTCCATCCCCGAGACCTGCGGCTGGAAGCCGTCCGGCCGCAGGTCGGTGAGGGTGTAGTCGGGGTGCACCGCGTCCAGTGGAAGCCCGTCGCCGGGTGCGTCGGTGACGCCCTGGCACGCCTTGCGGCCGGGCGCGGTAACCCGGACCACGCCGGCGTCCGCGCTCAGGGCGGAGCCGGGCACGACGGCGAAGTCCGTGTCGCCCGGCTGCCGCCACGCCAGGGTGAGCCGCTGGCCGCCGCCGGCCTCGAAGTACTCGACCCGTAGCGCGTGGTGACCCTCGGTCAGGGTGACAGCGCCGTCCATCGACGTGTCACCGTGCAGTCCGTCGTGGTCGACGACGATCGCGTCGTCGATGTAGAGGCGGGAGCCGTCGTCGCTGGTCAGCCGGAACGTGTACGTCCCGGCGGCCGCGATGTGCAGATTGCCGAGCGCGTGCGTGACGAAGTTGTCCTCCAGCCCGAAGTCATCTGATGTGGACCAGTCGATGACCGGCATCAGCTTGTCGACGTTCGGGGTCTGGCCGGGCTTGAGGGTGCAGATCTCGGTGAGCGGCACCCGTACGTCGTACGTCCGCAGTGTCACCCCCGGTTCCTGGGGCGGCAGGTCCATGGCCCCGACTGCGGCCGGCGGGGCACCGACGACGATCAGCGAACCGAGCAGTGCGACGGCGGCGAGGGTGTGCGGACGAACTATACGCGGCAGGTGTGGAGACATTCCTCCCCCTTCGACGGTGCGGGTGGGAGCCGGTGTCGGGACCATCGCCGAGGGCTGCCGCCTCGGCGGACGAGATGATCTCTCCTCCCGGCTGCGGCACATCATCGGCCACATTCGTCGAAGTAGCAAGATCTTCCGAGTGATTGAGTCAAACTTTCGCTGATCTCGTCAAAAGAACTCCTCCGAGCCACCCGCAACACAGTGAAGACCGGGTCCGCGCGATGCGGCTCCGCACGGGACCATAGGATCGACCGTCGTTCGCAATGGGAGGCCGGACCGATGCCGATCGCACGCGGCGGTGGCGCTCGCCGGCCGGTGCGCAGACCGGTGGTACCTGCCCGAATGGTCCCCGGGGCACACACGTGGACCTTGACCTCGGCCCGGAGCTGGTCCGCCCGTACCCGCTCTACGGTGACCGACGGACCGCAGCTCGGTGCGGGACGTGGACGCACCAGCCTGAAGCGCGACGTACTTCCCAGCATTGTGAAGGACAACGCCGCCCGGCTGCTACGCCTGGCCAGATGACGCTGACGACAGGACAGGTGCCGATGACCGTCGCCTACGACCAGCTCCCCACCCTCGCCGGCGCCGACCTCGGCCACCCCGAGTACCGGACGGTCACCCAGGACCAGGTGGACCTGTTCGCCGACGCCACCGACGACCACCAGGTGAACCACGGCCTCGACAAAGTGCGCTTCCCCGCTGCTGCCGTCGCCGCTCGGGGCCTGGACCGCTTCCTCGCCTGAGTCCGCTCGACCACCGACCGGCCGGGAGTCCACACATCAGCCGTCGGCCCCACCAGGAGAACTCGCGCACCCCTGCCCCAGCACCGCCAGGAGAAGTGCCGATGCATCGGCACGGAATCGGCGCATGGTTGGCCAAGCACCGGCTCAGGTCACCCGCGACGAGGTCGCCCCCGTCCACGGCGATCACGTCCACGCCCGGACTGCGGAAGGCCGACCCGCGCGCCCGGTTCGGCGGGTAGCCGCGCGGGCCGCCGCGATGCTACACCCCGGCGACGTTCATCCATGTACGTTCGTGGACGAATTGGTTCGAGTGGTGGCTTAATGGATCGCCTTCGATTACCAAGAGGTTGCCCATATGTGACGTTCGCGGTCCGGACGACGTGGAGCCGGCCCGCAGGAAGGGGTAACACAGTGCGATCGAGTCGACGACTCCTGGCGCTCACCACGGCGCTCGTGGCCACGATCGGCATGGCGGTGTCGGCGGTCACCGGCAACGGCACGCCCGCCCACGCGGCACCGGTCACCATCACCAACGGCACCCAGTTCGCCGACACGAACGGAAGCCCCGTACATGCCCACGGTGGCGGCGTACTCAAGGTCGGCAACTACTACTACTGGTTCGGGGAGAACCGGAACCCGAACAACACCTTCCGGGCGGTGTCGGTCTACCGCTCGACCGACCTGCGCAACTGGGAGTTCCGCAACGACGTCCTCACCCAGTCGTCCGCCACCGAACTACAGGTCGCCAAGATCGAACGGCCGAAGGTCGTCTACAACGCCAGCACCGGTCGCTACGTCATGTGGATGCACAAGGAGAACGGCGCGAACTACAGCGAGGCCCGCGCGGCTGTGGCCTCCTCGGCCACCGTGGACGGTAGCTACACGTACCACGGCAGTTTCCGTCCACTCGGGCACATGTCCCGGGACATCACCCTGTACAACGACAACGGCACCGGCTACATGATCTCGGCGGCCGACGAAAACTACGACCTGCACATCTACCGGCTCACCCCGGACTACCTCAACGTCGCCGAGCTCGTCGGCAACTTCTGGAACGACGCCCATCGGGAAGCCCCCGCCCTGTTCAAACGGGGCAGCACCTTCTTCATGTTGACCTCGGGTGCCACCGGCTGGAGCCCCAATCAGGCCAAGTACGCGACCGCGTCGAGCATCTCCGGCCCGTGGACCGGCTGGACCAACACCGGCGATTCCACCACTTTCCGTTCCCAGCCGACATTCGTGCTGCCGATTCAGGGTACCGACACGACGAGCTACCTCTACCTGGGTGACCGCTGGGCCGGTGCGTGGGGTGGTCCGGTCAACGACTCGCAGTACGTCTGGCTGCCGATCACCTTTCCCTCCGCCACCAGCATGAGCCTCACCTGGGCACCATCGATCACCATCGACACTACAACCGGCAGGATCACCGCGAACTCGCCGATCTACCACCGGGTGACAAACCGCAACAGCGGCCGGGTCATGGACGTGGTGAGCAACTCCACGGCCAACAACGCCGAGGTCAAGCAGTACGGCTGGAACGGCGGCGGAAACCAACGCTGGGAGTTCCAGGATGCCGGCAGCGGCTACCTCCGCATCGTCAACCAGAACAGCGGCAAGTGCCTCGACGTCGCCGCCGGATCGACCTCCGACGGCGCCAACATCATCCAGTACACCTGCGGCGCCGGCACCAACCAGCAATGGCAGTGGGTGGCAGTCGACGGTTTCCACCAACTGCGCGCCCGGCACAGCGGCAAGTGCCTCGACGTCGTGAACGCCGGCACCGGCGACGGCGCCGACATCCAGCAGTTCACCTGCCACGGCGGCAGCAACCAGCAGTGGTCCCGCGCCACGGTGTGACCACCGCCCGGCAGGGTGCCGGTCGAACATGACCACCCGACTGGCCCGAAAGAAGGTAGGTGCCCGCCTCCGGCAGCCGGATCACCAACATGGGCGCGTTCAACACGAGGTGGGATGCCCTCGATCGACTCGGCCCGCGTCTACGCCATCGCGGGCGTGAGCCGTCGACGTCCTCGCCGTCCTGAAGGTCCACACGGGCAGAGCGTCCCGGGCCCGGCTGTCTGCCGGGCCCGGGACGGCACCGGTCACGGCACCGGTCACGGCCCCGCGTCGAGGTGGGCGCACGGGGTGTCCGCGCTCGCCAGCGACTCGCGGTTGTCGGCGGAGCTGATCTCGACACCCACCGTGACGCAGCCCCCGGTCACCCGCAGGACGTTGCCGTAGACGCTGTAGACCTGGCTCGGCACCATGAAGGGGTAGTCGAATCGGGTCACGGCGCCGTCGGATGGACGGGTGGTGGACAACCGGATGGTGACGCCGGTCGGCACCCGCTCGGTGGAGACGAACAGCGGCCAAGCCGCCTGACAGCGCGGGGAGAAACGCAGCGTCAGGCTCCCGTAGGGAGGCAGGGCCGTGTCCAGGTCCGGGATCTGGACGGTGTGGGTGCTCATCGCGTCGAGGTGGCACCGTTGCTCCTGTGGATCCGACCCGTCCGCCGCAGCAGGCGAGCCGGCCGGCTCGGAGACCGACCCGTCCCGCGCCAATGATCCGAGCGGGTCGCCGCCGAATCTCGGTGCGGCCACGGCGACGATCGTGAGGACGACGATCGCGGCGACCCCCACAGCCGCCAGCCGTGCCCACCAAGGCCGGCGTGGCCGGGGCGGCACCGGGCGCGTCGCGGTCGTGGGGACGGCCGGTGCCGCCGCGCCGGTCGGCGCGGCTCCGTTCAGCAGTGCGCTCTGTCGGTTCCAGCGCTCACGCCATACGTCCTCGTCCGCACCACAGGCCCGGACGAACGCCAGGGTCAGCTCCAGGGACGGCAGCCGCGTGCCGGAGAGGACGCTCGACAGGGCGGTATGGGAGTAGTGGGCCTTCTCGGCCATCTTCCGCAGTGACGGTTGGCCGGCGTCGCGTCGTAGCCGCGCGAGATCGGCGACGAAGTCGGTGAGCGTGCCGGAGCCCGGCACCGGGTCGGCGTTACGACCACTTTGGTCGGCCATGGCCTCTCCTCATGCGTAAGACCTGGTGTCAACGACTGTCAAGCCCGTGCTTTACAAGCGGCAGACACGACAGGATCAGCCCCGATGGACTGCCCACTCGACGGCGTCAGCGGACAGCGTCTCACAGTCCGTGCTGGACCGCGTACGCATCCGCACGCCTGGATTCGAGCGGTCCGCAGGCACACCTGTCGATCCGACACCTGGCCCGGCAGGAGCCAGCCGCGCGCAATCGAGGGGGCAGTGCCGAACCACCGACAGGAGGACCACGTTGTACCAGCTCGAGGAGACGAGCACCACGGACCGACCAGCTCGCCGGGCGCTGTCCCGAATCACCCGGGGTCTGCTCGCATCATGCGCCGCCGTGGCGATGATGCTGGTCGGCACCGTCGCGCCGGCGGTCGCCGGAATCACCGGCTACCGGATCACCGGCACCGGCGGTGCCGGGCTGATCGTACGGACGAATCCCCACGACGCCGGCGCCTCGGCGGTGGCCGTGCTCGCCGACGGCACCTACTTCACCGCGCAGTGTGCGGTACGCGCCCGCAACATCTACGGCAACAACGTCTGGCACCAGATCAGCTCACCGGTCACCGGCTGGATCAGCGACTACTACACCACCACGCCAGGGTTCAACCAGTACCTACCCGGCGAACCTGAGTGCGGCACCGGTGCCCCGCCGCCGACCGGCACCCGGGAGGAGCGCGCGCTCGCCTGGGCGCGGTCGGTTCTCGGGCACACGCACACCAATGGGGACCTCGGCGACTCCAACCACCAGTGGGACGGTTGGTGCGACAACTTCGTCGGGCACGCCTACGGTCGGGCCGCCAGCGGCTACCCGACAGCGCTGGCCCACTTCAACGCGTTGAACGCCCGCGGCCTCATCCGCACGACCGGCACCCCGCCAGCCGGCACGCTCGTCTTCTACAACGGCGCGCAGATCAACGGCTACGCCGGACACGTGATGCTCTCCGAGGGCAACGGCAACTACATCACGACGGCCGCCACCGTACGGCGGGTCTCCCTCAGCTGGCCCGGTGCGCCGTACCTCGGCTGGTCGTACGCCGACCCGGAATGGCCCGGCCGCTGACCCGCACCGACCGACACCAACCGACCTCCATCATGGAAGGAAGAGGATGCACTCCGATCATCTCGACCCGGCGCCATCAGCCCGCAGCCGGCGGCTGACGCTGAGCCTCGCCCTGCTCGCCGTCGTCGGCACGGTCGTCGTGGGCCTGCCCGGCACGGCCGGGGCCGCCCCGGAGGATTCCGCCGGTCGATCCTCCCCGGCCAGCGTCGGCGACCCCGCCCCTGGGGCGGCACCGGACACCGTCGGGGTCAGCGCCGTCGGCATCGACCTGTGTGCGCAGGTGGGATACGCCGCCGGGTTCCGCGGCAGCCCACTCGTCACCGCCGTGGCCGTCGCCATGGCGGAATCCTCGTGCAACCCGGCGGCGATGGGCACCAACGGCCCCACCGCAGGCTGTCCCGCCGGGTCGCGCGACCGTGGGCTGTGGCAGATCAACAACTGCTACCACCCCAGCGTGACGGACACCTGCGCGTACGACGCCCAGTGCAACGCGAACGCCGCGTACAGCATCTCCAGCGGCGGCGGCAACTGGCAGCCGTGGTCGACCTACAACAGCGGTGTGTACGCCAACCACCTCTCGGCAGCGCAGGCGGCCGTGAACCGGCTCGGTGGCGGCGGCACGCCGAGCGTAACCGGGACGATCCTGGCCAGCCCGTGGCTGAACGTCCGTGCCGGGCCTGGTACCTCCTACGCCGTCACCGGCTACACCAGCTACGGCAGTACGGTGAACATCTCCTGTTACCTTCGGTGAGTATGTCGGCGGCGGCTACTGGCCATCGTCCACCTGGGACCGGATAACCGACCCCGCCACCGGCGCGACCGGCTACGCGGCCGACACCTGGATCTCCACGACCCACGACATCAAGAGCATGGTCGGGCGCTGCTGAACCGGCACGGCGGCCCCGACCCGACGCCACCAGCATCGGGTCGGGGCCGGCGAGCTGGGTCGTCCCGGTGACCCCAGCGACCGGCCGCCCGGTCGGCACGCGACCCTCCGGTTGTTCCTGCGCGGATGCTGCCCAGTTCCGAGCGATCCGGTCACCGTCGGGCGTCGACGATCTCGTCCAGCACCTCCTCGACGCGCTGGGCGCCGACCGTCACGGAGAAGACCCGGTCGTAGTACTCCCGGCCGGTCTGGCCGAGCATGTCGAGCTTCTCCCGGCCGAGGGCACAGATGTCCCTGATGGCGTCGGCGATCGCCTCGGGGTCGCCCGGCCGGGCGGTGAAACCCGCGCCGCTGTCGACGGCGACCGCTGCGGCGTCGCCCTCCACCGCGACCAGCAGGGCGCGCCCGGCGGCGAGGATGGACTGCACCTTGCTCGGCATCGTGTACGCGGACATGCCTCCCGGGCGCAGGCTCACGTAGTGCGCGTCCCCGGTCGCCATCAACGCGGGCATCCGGTCCCGGGGTAGCTGCCCGAGGAAGCGGACGTTGCGGGCACCGGAGCGCGCTGCCCGCCGGCGCAACCGTTCCTCGGTGGTGCCGGTGCCGGCGATCAGGCACACCAGCTGTGGATCGGCGACCCGGGCACACGCCTCGACCAGCGAGTCGAGTGCCTGTGCCTCGCCCAGTGCACCGGCATACACCAGGACGACCTGATCCGGACGGAGGCCGAGTTCCGCGCGCAGGTCGCCGGAGGCTGTCCTGATCGTCTCGTCCGCCCAGACCGGGACGTGCACGAGCTTCGCCGGCGGGACGCCCCGGCTGGCGAGCACGTCACCGGCGCTGGGCGAGACGTAGGCGACCCGGGCCGCGCTGCGGTACATCGCGCCGCACCAACCGGCCATACCCCGCTCGATGCGGCGAGACACCGGGTCGGCGCCGAGAAACCCGGCCGCCGCCGCACTGTCCGGCCAGACGTCGAGCACATGCAGCAGCACCGGTACCCGATGGACGTACCGGGTGAACCACATCGGCAGCGCGACGGTGATCGGCGAGTTGCCGACCCAGAGGGCGTCGAGTCCGCGTAGCGCGTCCGTGCCGGAGATCAACGCGGAGGCGGCGAAGGACCCGTAGTTCGCCAGCCGCCGCAGCGCCGAGCGGTCGTGGCTCGGGTAGAGGGCCACTCGGCGGATCCGTACCCCTGACTCGATCTCGTCCCGGCGGCGGGCCAGTTGGTAGCCCGGCGCCAACCGACCGGTCGGATAGTTGGGCAGGCCGGTGAGCACCCGCACGTCGTGCCCGCGACGGGCCAACTGCCGGGCCAGCATTCCGGGGAGAGCGGCAGGGCCCGGCTCCGGATCGAACCACTGGGTGAGCAGGCCGATACGCATCTTCCTCACCTCGCCGGAGCGCCGGAGCGGGAACCGATCAGCGTTCGTACCGGTGCGAACTCGCCGTCGGTCCACCACAGCGCGGTCAACGACGCGGCCAGGTCGTACGCCGGTTCCCAGCCGAGGACCCGCCTGCTGCGAGCGAGGTCGGCGCACATCCAGGGTACGGCTGCCGACCGGCCGGCGTCCGGCGCGAAGCTACCGTCACGGATCCCGCCGGTGAAGCCGGCGATCTCGGCCAGCAGCCGGACGACGTCGCGCGTCGCCACCGCCCGCCCACTGCCCACGTTGAAGATCCGCTCAGGCCGTGGTCCGCAGCGGACCGCGGCCAGTACCGCCGCCGCCACGTCGCGTACGTCGACGAAGTCGCGGTACGTGTCGTGCAGGCCGACTTCGATGTCGGGGGCGCCGGTGGCGACCGCCGCGCTGATCAGGGCCGTAACCCGACACAGCACGTTGCCCGGTGGCATGCCGGGCCCCACTGGGTTGAACACCCGCAGCACCATTGCGTCGATCCGATCGGCCGCGCCGGCAAGGTCCGCCAGTCGGGTGGCCGTCAGATGGCTGATCCCGTACTCGCCGACCGGCACGCCGGCGTACTCCTCGTTGACGGCGGCTCCCTGCGGCACGGCACCGTACTCGGCCGCTGAACCGATCCGGATCAGTCGGCTCCCCGGTACGGCGGACGCCATCGCTTCGATCAGTTTCGCGGTCGCGACCACATGTGCCTGCACGAAGTCGTGGCCGGACCCGACGATCCGGCCGGCAGCCAGCACCACCACGTCCGGTTGTTCCTCGGCGACCAGCGCGGTGAGCTCCGGCAGGCCGGTCGCGACGAGATCGCACTCCCGGCGGGCCAAGGGGCGCACCGGCACGTGCGGAGCCAGCACCGCATGGATGTGGCGACCCAGGAAACCGCTGGCTCCCAGCAGCAGGACTCGGCTCATCGGTGGTTCGCGTCATCCGTCACGCATGGAACCTTGGTGCCCACCGGCCAGCCACGATCAGCAAGATTTGCCATGTAGTACGCATACCACTATGTAAACCTCAATATACGAACTTTATCGCGTAAAGTGTACATCTGGTCGGACAAGAACCGACCTCAAGTTTACTTCGCGAGAAAGCACTCCTCGACACTTATGCCCGAGTATGGTCGCTTTCGACGAGATCCCAGGTCCCCGAGGGCAGCCCGACGGGAACACAGGACAGGGGCAGATGTGACATGTCCTCGCTAGCGGACAGACGATTCCTGATCACCGGCGGCACCGGTTCCTTCGGCCAGACGATGGTCTCCCGGCTGCTCGACGCCGGCGCCACGGAGGTACGCGTACTCAGCCGAGACGAGTCCAAGCAGGACGCCATGCGGCACCGTCTCGGTGACGACCGCGTCCGCTACTACGTCGGCGATGTCCGGGACTACGACAGCGTGATCAAGGCGGCCCGCGGCATGGAGTTCGTCTTCCACGCGGCAGCTCTCAAGCAGGTACCGTCCTGCGAGTTCTTCCCGCTCGAGGCGGTCCGGACAAACGTGCTCGGCAGCGCGAATGTGGTGGACGCGTGCGAACGCGTCGGCGTCGAGACACTGGTGCTGTTGAGCACCGACAAGGCGGTCTACCCGGTCAACGCGATGGGGATGACCAAGGCGTTGATGGAGAAGGTGGCCCAGGCGCACTCCCGAAACAACCCCGTCGCCCGGACCCGGGTCTGCTGCGTGCGCTACGGCAACGTTATGTGCTCACGCGGTTCGGTCATTCCACTGTTCATCGATCAGATCCGACGGGGCGGCCTGCCGACCGTGACCGATCCGACGATGACCCGCTTCCTCATGTCACTGGCCCAGTCGGTCGATCTGGTGGAACACGCGTTCCGCCACGGGCAACCGGGTGACGTGTTCATCCGCAAGGCGGACGCCTGCACGATCGGCGACCTGGCCACGTCGTTGTGCAACCTGTTCGGGGTGCCGGCCAAGTTCAACGTCCTCGGCATCCGGCACGGCGAGAAGCTGTACGAGACGCTCGCCAGCCGGGAGGAACTGGCCCACGCCCAGGACCTGGGCGACTTCCTGCGGGTGCCGGTGGACAGCCGCGATCTGAACTACGCCCTCTACTTCGACGAGGGCGACGTCGACCGCGGCGCAATCGCCGACTTCAACTCGCACAACGTCCGACGGCTGTCGGTCGCCGAGATCGAGTCGCTCCTGCTGACCCTGCCCGAGGTACGCGCACAGATCGACGCCCACGCGGCGGCGGCGGTAATGGCATGAGCGCCGCGACCGACGACGGCGAACGCGGCGACCGGGTACCGCGACGGCGAAGCGACGTCCACCGCGAGTCGGCTCCACCGGCCCAGCGGGTCGTCGTGCTCGGCGCCACCGGGATGCTCGGCCACGCGCTCCTGCGTGAACTCGGCGGCGACCCGTTGCTCGACGTCCACGGAGTCGCCCGCGCCATCGGCGACCGGGCCCACCTCTATCCGGCAGCCCTGCTCGCCAGGATCACACCGGACATCGACGCGACCCGCTTCGGGCAGGTCCGGCAGATCCTCCACGAACTACGACCCGACGTGGTGGTCAACTGCGTGGGGGTCATCAAACAACGCCCCGACGTCGAGGACTCGGTGCACACCGTGACGCTCAACGCACTGCTGCCGCACGTGCTGGCCGAGACCTGCGCACAGATCGACAGCCGGTTGATCCACGTCAGCACCGACTGTGTCTTCTCCGGCCGTCGGGGCGGCTACGTCGAGACCGACCTGCCGGACCCGACCGACCTGTACGGACGGTCCAAGCTGCTGGGTGAGGTCACCGCCGGCACCGCGCTCACCCTGCGTACCTCGATCATCGGACACGAGCTGACGACGAACCGCTCGCTGGTCGGCTGGTTCCTATCCCAGCGAGGCGACGTCCGTGGCTTCACCAGGGCGATCTACAGCGGCGTGCCGACCGTCGAGTTCGCCAGGCTGCTCCGCACGGTGGTCCTGCCCAACCGCGAGCTGACCGGGCTGCACCACGTGGCCGCCGAGCCGATCTCCAAGTACGACCTTCTCCGCCTCGTCGCCGAGGTGTACGGGTGGCCGGGCGAGGTGATCCCGGACGGCGAACTGGTCTGCGACCGGTCGATGCGCGCCGACACGATCGCGCGGATCACCGGCTACCGTCCGCCGAGGTGGCCGGAGATGATCCGGGCGATGTACACGGCGCGGACCCGCTGGGCCAGTGAACAGACCGAGCTGGACCGCCAGAACGTCCCGGTCTGACGGCGGACCAACCTGACAACCGGCAGCGGCGAGCCTGCCGCCGGAAGCCAAAGGACATCACGTGGTGAACCGTATGGGCCCGGTGGGCCTTCTCGTCGGCGCGGCCGGGCTTGTGGCGGCCACCACAGTTCTCGCCGTGAACGAACCGTTGATCGCCGGCGTGACGGTGCTGGCACTGCTGCCCGTCGTCGCCCGAGGCGTGGACGGCTGGCGGTGGCTGCTTGCCTTGACGATGACTCTGCTGGTCTGTGCCTCGTCCAACATCGCGCCGTTGGTCGACGCGAGCTTTCACTGGCGGTTCGTCGCGGTCGGTGCCCTGGTCGTCTGGGGGCTGTGCCTGCCCAGCGGCACGAAGACGTCGACCGACCCGTGGACGCGGGTATTCCTCGCGGCCCTCTGGGCGATCGCCGGACTCGCCACGCTGAGCGCCACCTGGTCCGTGGTCCCGATGGAGACACTGCCACGCGGGTGCGCGCTGCTCCTGCTGGCCGCTCTGGTGCACCTGGTGATACGGCGGCGGTGGCCCGACCGCGATGTGATGATGGCCGATCTCCGGACCATCTACGTGGTCCTCAGCCTGTCCACCGTGGTCAGCCTCGGCTACGGGATCAGTGACGGCACCCTCGGTTCGACAATCTCCGGCAGCACCCGCTTCGAGGGCGTGTACAGCAATCCCAACATGCTCGGTATGGTCTGTGCGCTGACGATACCTCTGGGGTGGGCGGCGTACCGACGCTCCGGTCGGCGCGCGGATCTGCTCGGAACTCTGCCGGCCGCCGGCCTGCTCGTGCTGTCCCAGTCGCGCACCGCGCTCGTCGCCGTGCTCCTCGGCGCCCTCTGGGTCGTGCTGCGCCACGGCCTCGGCCCGCTGCTGCAGCTGGCGGCCGCAGCGGCCGGTGCTCTGCTGGCGGCATACCTGTTCAACCTGCTGCCGGCGGTCCTCGGGTCCAGCTGGATCCAACAGTTCGCCGGACGGTTCACCGGCCAGAACGACCTCTCCAACGGTCGCACCGACATGTGGCAGGCAACCGTCGACCTGTGGTGGCAGAACCGACCGGCGCTGGGCTTCGGGTACGCGTCCCGCGACGACCTGTCCGAGATCGCCCAGTACGACGAGCTTCTCGACGTCGGGGTAGGCGTGGTGCACAACAGCTACCTCCAACTGCTGCTGGAGTTGGGCCTCGCCGCCGCCGTACCGTTGGTGTTGCTGCTGTTGGCCGCCGCGAACGCGGCGCTGCGGGCCCCGGTGAGGCAAGCCAACTCGGGTCTGGTCTGGCTCATCGTCACCGGTCTGCTGATCCAGGTCACCGAGTCGGCCATGTTCGGCACCGGGCAGACCTACCCGTACGTGTTCTGGCTGGCCGTGGCCGCCGTGCTGCTGCACCTACCGGCCGATCACGCCGCCCACGTCCGCCAGCTCCGGGCCACCCGCAGCCGCGAAGCCACCGGTCAGCGGGACCTGGCCCGGCTGCGGTCGGCCCCGCCATCGCGGGCCACGAAGGCACTCACCCGGTCGCGCCAGGCCCGGTGATCGAACGAGCCACGGGCCCGCGACCGGGCCGCACGGCTCATCGCCGACCAGTCCTCGTCGCGCAGCCGCAACGCACGCTCGATCGCCCGCCGGACGTCGTCCGGTCCGTTGCCACCGAGCACCAACCCCTCGATCCCGTCGTGCACGTAGCTGGGCAGGTCGCTGGTGTGGTTGAGCATCACCGGGCAACCAGCGGCCAGGCTCTCCGGCACCTTGGACGGGAATCCGTTGGCCGCGTACCCGCCCGTCGGTCGGACCAGCATCGAGAAGTGCGACCGGCCGAGCAACGTCAGTACGGTGTCGCGCGGGACCCGGCCGAGGAAGGCGACGTCGGCCGACACCGCGTCCAGCACCGCGACGTCGAGATCGGAACGCGCGGCGGCGTCGTCGCGGGACACGCCGGCGATGGTGAGGCTGACCCGCCGCTGGTCAGACGGCGAGAGCCGCCCGATCCCACGCAGAATCACGTCGAGCATGTCCTTACGTCCGGGGGTCCCCGCGTACAGCAGCCGTAGTCCGTCGCCCAGCGACGGGGGGCGCGCCGGCGCGAACTCGTCGCAGTCCACCTGCGGCGGAACCACCAGCACCTGCAGTCCGTGCCGCCGCAGGTAGGCGGCGAGTGTCGTGGAGACCGCCGTCGCCCGATCGACCAGACGCGTCGCCAGGAACGTCGACCAGCGGTGCCGGACGTAGTAGGGGGCCAACCAGCCACGCCGGAACTGTCGCCGGTCGTGCCGCTCGCTGGCGTCCACCACCACCGGGCAGCGCAGCGCGAGCCGCAACACCGCCCAGTTGCCGACGGTCATCATCGCCATCGGCAGCAGCACCACCGACACGTCGCCCCGGCCCACGTCACAGCGGTGCAGCGCCCGTAGCACCCGGACCGGGCGGGCCACCCGCGCCGACAGCCGGGCGAGGCGGTTCGCGCCCCGGACCCGCAACGTGACCAGGTCGACGCCGGCTACCTCACCCGAAGGGGGCGGGTAGGCCAACTCGCAGGGCCAGTCGTTGACGACGAGTGTCCGGGTGCCCGCACCGGCGGCACACCGGGCGAGCTGCAGCAGGCGGTTCGACGTGGCGTCGCCGTGCGGAAACGCGTACGCGCCGATCAGGAGCGGTCGGGCCGAGTCGGCCCGACCGGACCGGTCGGTACGGCCATCCGGCCGTCCGGCCGCTGCCGGGTCCTGACCGACCACCATCGTCTGGTCATCCATCTGTCTCACCGTTCCGAGTCGATCGGCAGCCGACCTCTGCTGCTGGGTACGCCGACAACTGGCCGCCGACGCGGCGACGCGTGACGCCGGTAGATCGCGAGATGCGTGGCGGCCGCCGTGTCGATGGCGAAGACACTGCGGCTGAAGCGGTCGACCGCCATGGCGGGATCGGTCGTCGCGGTGTACGCGGCGGCGGCGAGCACCGCGTCGGCCCACACCCGGGGCGCCGCGTCGGTGTCGACGATCGTCACCCCTGGCAGGTGTCCGTCGATGAACCGCACGCCCGGCAGGTCGGCGGCGACGGTGCCGATCCCCAGCGCGACCGGTTCCAACACACCGCCGGGCAGCCCTTCCAGGCAGGACGGGTGAACGACGACGTCGGCCTGTCGCAGCAGGCCGCCCACGTCGTCGCGGGCGCCGAGCAGATGCACCCGGTCGGCGACCCCGACGGCGGCCGCCGCCGCACGGACCCGCGCGTCGTCCGCCGGGTCACCGGGGCCGACGAGTACGGCGTGTACGGTCACGCCCCGGGCGTCCAGCGCCGCCACGATCGGCGGCAGAAGCCACCGCCGTTTCTCCGGCGAGGCCCGGCCCACGCTCAGACAGACCAGCCCGTCGACTCCGGCGCCGACGAGGGCCCGCAGGTCGTCGAGGCTGGGTTGGCACAGCCGGTCGAGGTCGAGTCCGTTGAGGACCACTTGGCAGCGAGGATCGTCGGCCCAGTCCCGACCGAGCCCGAAGGTCAACGAGCTGGGTGAGACGCCGAGAATGTCCGTGGCCGACATCCTGAGCAGCCGGCCGAACAGCCAGCGGGAGACCCGCCGACGCAGGCTCCGGGGCTGGTTGTCGTCGCCCCGGAAGTGGGCCACCCGCCCCGGCACACCAGCGAGCACGGCGAGGCTGAGCACGACCCCTGAGAAGTTCCCGCAGTCCACGTGCACCACGTCCGGCCGCAACTGGTGCAGCAGACGACGGAACCTGCTGGGAAACCGCAGGTCGAGCGGTACGGCGGTGATCGACCCGCCATGACGGCGGACCATCGGGGCCAGCGGTCCCGGACCGACGCGGGCGTTCAACGTCACCAGGTGCACCTGCACCCCGGCGGCGGCCAGCCGGGGCAGCAGTTCGGCCGTGCGCATCTCGGTGCCGCCGAAGTTCAGCTCACCGACCACCCGCAGGACCCGCAGCCGGCCGCCGGGTGGGCCCGGTGGGCCGCAACCGCTCGCGTCAACTGTCGACCCGGACACGGTGTCTCCCTTCACTCGGCATGTCCCGATCCACCGGCGGGGGCACCACACGGCCAACCGGAACGTGCACGTCACCGTCCGCCGGAGCGGTGGCGCTGCGCGGCACCGCAGCGGCTGCGTCCCGATCGGAACGCGGTTGGCTGGCGCGCAGCGCGCCGCGGTATCCGACGGCGGCCGCCGGCACCATCGTGACCAGGTAGGCGACACAGGCCGCCACCGGCACGGCGACCAGGCCGACACGGTGCAGGCCCCAGACCTTGAGTCCGGTCGCCAGCACCAGGAACGACGCCCAGCCGACGAACTGCGGTCGGAGCAGACCGATGCTGTTCTGCACCAGGAACAGCGGCGACGTGACCGCCACCAGCAACGACCAGCAGGCGAGCCCGGCCAGGACGGTGACCGGGACCGCCGCCGTGTCGACCCCACCGATCCACAGCTCGACCAGCTGACGACCCCAGCAGACCAGCAGCGCTCCGGTCGATCCGACGACCAACCCGTAGAGCAGCACCATGCGTCGGGTGTGCCGGCGCACCCAGGCCACCTCACCTCGGCTCAGCGCCGCCCCGTTGACCGGCCAGAGCGTCATCCCGACGAGACCGACGAAGACCGAGAGGACTCCGAAGAGCTTCACCACGACCGCGTAGTGAGCGGCGACGCTGAGCCCCAGGACGTTGGCCACCAGTGGGCTGTCGACGTTGAGCGCGATCGACGACATCGTGGTGAGAACGAAGAACCGCAGACCCAGCCGGAGCAGCCCGCTGGCGGTCGCCCGGTGGACGAGCGTCGGGCCCGGCCGTTTCGCCGGCTGTTGCAGCCCGAAGTAGACCACGGCGTTGAGCAGATTGGTCAGTGGTACCACCAGCACCGCACAGGCGATGACCGCCAACGGGCTCCACCCCGCGGCGATGGCGAGCAGCACCGCGGCCATGGAGACCAAGGCCGCAGCCGACTGCCAGACGCTGCTCTGCACGACCTGGCCACCGGCGTACTGCACGCGTTGGATCAGGGACAGCGGAATGTTGACCGCGAACGCCCCGAAGCAGAGCAGGACCAGGGTGGGCACCTCCCCGGCGATCGTCGGATCGTCGACGCTGAACAGCCTGTCCCACGGGACCAGCGGAGTGATCAGGACGAGCCCGCAGAGCAGAGCGAGCGCGACGACGCCGACGGTGGCGAAGGCGCTGGAGATCTCTCTGGCCTGTTGCCGCACATCGTCGGCAAGGTGGCTGAGGCGGGTGAGCAGTCCGTTGCCGAGCCCCAGGTCGGCGAACCAGGCCATCCCGGTGAGCGCGGTGACCGCCATCCACAGGCCGTACCGCTGCTCGCCCAGATACCGGAAGCAGGCCGGGGTGATGACCAGCGGAGCGGCCATGCCGATCCCCTTGGCCGCCATCGCGGCCGCGATCCCCACCGTGACGGTGCGGTCCCGGGTCGCCGCC
Source organism: Micromonospora sp. LOL_023 (assembly GCF_048060115.1). Lineage (NCBI taxonomy): Bacteria > Bacillati > Actinomycetota > Actinomycetes > Micromonosporales > Micromonosporaceae > Micromonospora > Micromonospora sp. LOL_023. Next base: position 13,744 of record NZ_JBHMIM010000061.1, on the reverse strand, counting down.
CGGGTCACCGCGGTGGGGCGGGATCGACGTCCAGGCGCCGGGTCATCCACTCGACGGTTGCCCGGAGCCCGTCCGGGCGGGCGACCGGGGCCACGTCCGGGAACAGTTGCCGCAGGGTGGCGTCGTCGGCCAGGGAGTGCGCGACGTCACCGACCCGCGGTGGCGCGTACTCGCGGGCAACCGGCCGTCCGAGCAGCGCTTGGAGTTCATCGAGGACCTGGAGCAGGCTGGCCCGGTCCCCGAACGCGAGATTGACCGGATGCCGGTGGTGCACCCGTCGGCGCAGCGCGTCGAGGACGACCTCGCAGACAGTACCGACGTAGGTGAAGTCGCGCGACTGGGTGCCGTCGCCGTGCACCACGACCGGCTCGCCACGCAGCGCCGCGTACGCGAACCGGGGGATCACGGCCGCGTAGGCGTGGTCGTGCCGCTGTCCCGGGCCGAACACGTTGAAGAACCGCAGGGCCAGCGTCGGCAACCCGTACGACGCCTGATGGGCCAGGGCGTACGCCTCCGTGGCGAGTTTGCTGGCCGCATACGGACTCATCGGGCGGGTCCAGGTCAGCTCGGTCTTCGGCAGCACCGGATTCATCCCGTACACCGACGACGACGACGCGACCAGTACGTGACCCACGTCGTGCCGGCGCGCGGCCTCGAGGACCATCAGGGTGCCGGTCGCGTTCGCGTGGTGGGAGGCCACCGGGTCACGCAGGGACCGCGGCACGCTGGGCAGCGCGGCCAGGTGGACCACCGCCTCCCGGCCGGCCATGGCGGCGTCCAACGCCGCCGGATCCAGGATCGACCCCTCGACGACGTCGACGTCCAGCCCGGTGAGGTTGCCACGCAGCCCGATCGACAGGTCGTCGAGGACGGTGACCTCCTTCACGGCCGGCTCGGCCAGCGCGGCGCGAGCCAGGTTCGATCCGATGAAGCCGGCCCCACCGGTGATCAGAATGCGCATGGAAACCCCTCGGTCTGTGGCCCGACGACCTGTACACCGAGCGAACGAGCACTTCCGTAACGGGTGATTAGCGGAATTTGTCCGAAATAGCGGAGCGCCATCGGCACACCGTCCGCACGCACCCACCGAACGGCTCATCGCGCTGACGCAGAGCCGACCTAAACCGCCTCCCACCTGCGAAAACGCGCACAGTGACAGCATCGTCGCGCAGCCGCTACGGAGGTGTCCAGGTGACCGACCTGATCGTCTACCGGTCCAACGCCCTGATGTCCATCAGATCCCGCTTCGACGGCACCCAGGACCTGGTGATGCCGGCCAACCTGGCGTACGTCGAGGCCATGGTCGGCATGTGGCACTCCGGCCTGCCCCAGGTCGCCCTGGTGCCGTCGACCGCGACCGACACCCAGGTGTGGCCGGTCATGTCCGCCGTCGGCACCAGGATCCACGACACCTCCGACGACAACTGCCCGATCAACACCGGCTGGTCGTACGTCGGCGGCAACCACGGGTACAACGTCGGCATCCAGACCGCCGTCGCCGGTCACGGCAAGACCACCGCCGACGTGGGCTCGCGGTGGACCGACGGCATCCGCGTCTTCACCCTGCTGGCCATCGTCAACCCCAACAGCCTGCTGTTCGGCGGCCCGTACACCATCGTCGACGGGATCACCCAGGCGGTGCGGGTGAGACCGGCGACGGCGCTGACCCATGTCGCGGGAGCGACCAACCGCAGCACCGTACCGATCACCGGGCTGACCCCGGACGTGCAGATCCGCCCGGCAACCCACTCGCACACGGTGGTCGTCGAGCTCGACGGCCGGCCTGTCCCCGACGGACGCAACGTCGGCCGGGAACTACGGATCCGGGAGTCGTACGTCATCCCCTCGTACCGGGGAATGATCGACACCGCACAGGCGAACATCGGCACGCCGATCGCCACCATCATGTCCCGGATCCCGCCACTGTGCCGGGTCGACAACGTCTACCGCTGGTCGACCGGCGGGCTGCTGGTCACCCAGACGGTGACCGCCCTGGACCGGTTCAACCTCAACGCCGGGGTCACCCAGTGCGCGGCGCTGACCGCGCCGACCGGCGGCAGCCGCCGACAGTTCATGCCGAACGTCGGCACCGCCGGCGCCCTGAACTGGTCGACGTGGGCGAACATCGACACGCTCACCGCGCTCACCGACTTCACCCCGGCGACGCTGCTCGACCCGCTGACGCCAGCGACCAGCATGACCCAGTGGGCGGTCAGCAGCACCGGCGTGCAGCAGTGGGGCATCGCCGTCGGACTGCTGCCGACCGACGACGGAACGCCCTCGATCCGGGCCCGGAACACCACGACGAAGGGCTGGTTCATCAGCTCCAGCCTGAAGAAGAACTACCCGCAACTGGTCTGGGGGCGCACCCTGTCACCCGGACAGTCGGTGACCGGGACCGGGTACCGGCGCTACCTCGCGCCGCCTTCCGCGGCCACCGAGATCGTCGTGTCGACCGGCAGCGACGACTTCGTGATCATCGAACGGATCGGCACCGCCACCCAGGCCCAGATGGCGGCACCACAGCTGGCGCACCGGACGCTGGTGCCGGCCGGACCGACCAACATCGCGGTGCCGCAGCAGGTCGCCAACGACGGCATCGCGTACGGCGCGCTGGTCTCCCCCGGCTACGGAATGTGGCGTGCCGAGCCCGACCAGGCCAGTCCGCAACCGCTGCCCGGGGCGACGTACGGGGTCGGCAGCTACTTCCTGCCGCTGGCCGGGCCGACCCAGACCACCACGTACACCGGCGCGTTCCAACGGCTCCTGCTGTTTCCGGTGTATCTGGCCGAGGCCACCCCGGTCGACCGGGTATGCCTCGAGGTGACGGCGGCCGGCACCGGGGTGGTCCGACACGGCGTGTACGCCCACGACCCCACTTCCGGCCGACCGGCCACCGGCGGCCCGATCGCCGAGTTCGGCGTGCTCGCCGTCACCGCGGTCGGAGTCAGGGAATCGGTGCTGGGCACACCTGCGGAGCTGCCCGCCGGCTGGCACTGGTACGGGCTCGTCTGGCAGACCACCGCCACCACCGCACCGACGCTGCGGACCAGTGGCGTCGGCGGTGCCACGGCGCTGAACCTCGGCACCTCCCCCGAGGCGATGTCCGGTAACCGCTTCGGTTACGAGGTGCCTGACACGGCCGGCGTTCTCGGCCCGATCACAGTCGGCGGGGTACACCAGTTCCCGCCGCCACGGGTCGCCTACCGGCGGGCCTGACGGCGGCAGGCCGGCCTCAGCCGGTGGTCACCCCGTAGATCCGCTTCATCGCCTCATGCTTGGCCGGGACCGGAAGATGCCCGATGCCCAGCGACTTCGCCCGCAGCCGCTCGAGGTACTCGTCCGTGGTGCGCAGCGGTCGCGCCGGCACCCCCGCCGCCACCGTGTTGTCCGGGATGTCACGGGTGACGACCGAGCCGGCCCCGATGACACACCGGTTGCCGATGCTGACCCCGGCGAGAATCATCGACCGCATCCCGATGTAGACGTCGTCTCCGATGGTGATCGGTGCCGTCCAGTCCAGGTCGGGATAGTCCTTGCGCAGGATCAGGGTGCCACCGTCGTGCGTCACGAACTGCACCTCGGAGGTGACGTACACGTTGTCGCCGATGGTGATCAGCCACGGCTCCGATCCGAACATCGCCCGGCTCACCCCGTAGAACCTGACCCGCCCGGTCAGATTCACCCCGAGGGACCTGACGAACGCCTCGGGATCGCGGGTGGCGGCCAGATGGTCCAGCACTCGTCGAACGATCGCTCGCACACCTCAGCCAACGATCCGGCGGCGACGAAGGTGACGAGGAGTCCGCCCGACACCCTCAGCCACAGAAGTGACGGGCGTGGTCGAGCACGTTGAGTTCCCGCGTCTGCTGGCGCCATTGCCGGTACCGCCGCCCGGCGAGTTCCTTCGCCTCGATGCGTTGCGCCGGCGTACGGTCGGCCAGCTGGTCCACCACGCCGGCCAGCGCGGTCACCGTCGCCGGCTCGACCACCACACCGCCCGCGTCGCGGATCAGGTCACTGAACGGCGTCTGGCCGGAGCAGACGATCGGGCAGCCGGACGCGAGACTCTCCAGGATCACGTGGCCGTAGTTCTCCCCCAGCGTCGGGAAGAGGAAGGCGTCGTACCCGCTGAAGGCCGGCAGCACCTGCTCCGCCGCAAGTTCGCCCAGGTAGCGGACCCGGACGTGGCCGGGCATCGTGGCGATGAGCTGACGACACCGCGCCCAGTACTGTTCGTCCTCCAATGGGCCGAAGATGTCGAACTGGACCGGCCGGGTCGCGCCGGCCACCGCACCCAGCGCCACCACCAGGTTCTTCATCGGCGAGATGCGCCCGACGAAGACCAGCCGCAGCGGTCCGTCGTGCGGCACGACCAGCGGAGCGGGCCGGTCCGGGATCGGGCACTCGTTGCCGTTGACCATCACCCGCGCCCACGGCATGTTCGACCGGACCTGGTTCTCCTCCAGCCAACTGCACGCGTGCCAGCGCACATCGAGTCGGCGCAGCACATGCGCCCACATCGCCAGGAAGAGCCGCTTCTTGCCCCGCTTGATGGCCAGGGCACCGGGTGACAACTCGCCGCGCGGGGCGAGCAGGACCGCCCGTACCCGCAGCAGGCGAAGAGCCACCGCGACTATCGCCACCACGGAGAACGGCGACCAGAGGCTGTTGACGTACAGCAGGTCGACCGGGCGTGCCCGGACGTGCCGGGCCAGTCGGATCCAGTGCCGAGGGTCGATTGGGTTCAGGTAGAAGACGGCGCAGCGGGCGTCGCGCCGCGCCAGCCGACCGGACAGTCCGGGGTACGGCACCGACGAGTGCAGATCCCGGTCCCGGGTGACCAGAGTGACGTCGAGATCATCGGGCAGGGTCCTCAGGATGAAGCTCAACGAGCGGATCGGGCCGCCGCCACGAAAGCCCGGCTCGAACACCCCGGCCGTCGCGAGGATCCGGTACGTGGTGACGACGGTGTCGAACCGCACCGCCTCGTCCCGCGCTGCCGGCGCCGTCACCGGCGCAGCCCGGCCCAGTCGTGGTGTCGGCGGACGGTGGACAGGACGAAGTCGACCACCCGCCGCGAGGTGTCCGGCACCTGGTAGTCCGCCGGACACGGCACCCCACCGGCGGCCACCTGCTCGACAGTGACCCGGACCGCCTCGATCACCCCGGTCGGGTCCAGCCCGGTCATGATGATGCCCCCGGCGTCCAGCGCCTCGGGCCGCTCGATCGCCTCCCGCAGGGTCACCGCCGGGAAGCCGAGGATCGCGGCCTCCTCGCTGATCGTCCCGCTGTCGGACAGCGTGCACCGGGCGGCGCGCTGCAGGCTCACGTAGTCGAACAGCCCGAACGGCTCATGGAAGGTGATGCCGTCGAGGCTGGCCGGATCGGTGGCCAGCGCCTCCAGCCGGTTACGGGTACGCGGATGGGTGGAGACCAGCACCGGCAGCCGCCACTGGTCGCGGACCGCCCGCAGACAGTCGAGCAGCCGGTGCAGCCGGTCCGGCCGGTCCACGTTCTCCTCGCGGTGGGCGCTGACGACGAAGTACCCGCCGGGGGTCAGCCCGAGCTGGTCGAGCACGGTGGAGCCGGCGATGTCCGCCCGGTAGTGCTCCAGCACCTCGCGCATCGGGGAGCCGGTATGCAGGATCCGGCGCGGATGCAGGCCCTCGGCGAGCAGGTTGCGCCGGGCGTGTTCGGTGTAGGCCAGGTTGAAGTCGGAGACATGGTCGATCAGTCGCCGGTTCGTCTCCTCCGGCACGTTGAGGTCGAAGCACCGGTTGCCCGCCTCCATGTGGTAGACCGGCACCCGCATCCGGCGGGCCATCAGCGCGGCGATACAGCTGTTGGTGTCCCCGAGCACCAGCAGGGCGTCGGGCCGGTACTCGGTGATCGCCTCCTCGACGCCGACCAGCACCCCGCCGAGCACCCGGCCCAACGAGGTGGTGTCGACGCCGAGGGAACGATCCGGTGGGCGCAACCGCAGCTCTTTGAAGAAGACCTCGGAGAGGTACGTGTCCCAGTTCTGCCCGGTGTGCACGAGCACGTGGTCGACTGTGCGGTCCAGCCGGTCCATCACCCGGGAAAGCCGGATGATCTCCGGCCGGGTGCCGACGACCGTCATCACACGGGTCATGCCTGAGGCTCCTGTCCGCCTGCCCGCACCCGCGCGGTTGGCGTCACCAACGGCGGAAACAGGGCCACTTCACGCAGATCTCAACGAAAACACCTGCGCGAAGTTGCGGGACCGACAGAACCGTGACTCACCACGCGGCGGCTCAGTGGCCGACCCCGAGCTGACCGGCGAGGGTCCCGTGGATCCGAGCGCTGGACTGGTTGAGTTCGATGATCTCGACGTCTTTGCCCCGGCTGGCGTACTTGGTGCTGATCGCATCGAGGGCGGCGACGGACGAGGCGTCCCAGACGTGGGCGTGGGTCATGTCGATGATCACCCGGTCCGGGTCGCCGGCGTAGTCGAACTGGTGGACGAGGTCGTTGCTGGAGGCGAAGAAGAGCTCGCCGTGCACCGAGTAGATCCTGGTGGTCTCGTCCGGGTCGAGCACACTGGTCACCTCGACCATGTGCGCCACCCGGCGGGCGAAGATCACCATCGCGGTCAGCACCCCGAAGATGACGCCGATCGCCAGGTTGTGCGTGATCAGCACCGCGGCGACGGTGAAGGTCATCACCGCGAGTTCGCCCCACGGCATCCGCCGCAACGTCGCGGGGGCGACGCTGTGCCAGTCGAAGGTCGAGACCGCGACGATGATCATCACGGCGACCAGGGCGGCCATCGGGATCCGGGCGACGACGTCACCGAGCGAGACCACCAGGATCAGCAGGAACACGCCGGACAGGAACGTCGACAGCCGGGTCCGGGCACCGGCCGCCTTGACGTTGATCATCGTCTGGCCGATCATCGCGCAGCCACCCATGCCGCCGAAGAAGCCGGTGACGATGTTCGCCACCCCCTGTCCCCACGATTCGCGGGTCTTGTTGGAACCGGTGTCGGTGATGTCGTCGACCAGCTTCGCCGTCATCAGCGACTCCATCAGCCCGACCAGGGCGATTCCCAGGGCGTACGGGGCGATCACCTGCAGAGTGGCCACGGTGTACGGGATCTGCGGCAGGCCGAGGACCGGCAGGCTGTCCGGCAGCGCGCCCTGGTCACCGACGGTCGGCACCGCGAAGCCCGCGACGACGGTCACCACGGTCAGCGCCACGATCGCCACCAGCGGGGCGGGCACCGCCCTGGTCAGCCGGGGCAGCACGACCATGATCACCAACGCGACGGCGACCATCGGGTAGACCAGCCACGGCACCCCGATCAGGTAGGGCACCTGGGCGGCAAAGATCAGAATGGCGAGCGCGTTGACGAAACCGACCATCACGCTGCGTGGAATGAACCGCATCAGTTTGGCCACCCCGAGCACCGCGAGCAGCACCTGCAGCGCCCCGCCGAGGATCACCGCCGCGATCAGGTAGTCGAGCCCGTGGTCACGCGCGAGCGGGGCGACGATCAGCGCGATCGCCCCGGTCGCGGCCGAGATCATCGCCGGCCGACCGCCACAGATCGAGATGGTGACGGCCATGGTGAACGAGGCGAACAGACCCACCCGGGGGTCGACCCCGGCCAGGATCGAGAACGAGATCGCCTCCGGGATCAACGCGAGGGCGACGACCAGACCGGCAAGGGCCTCGGTGCGGAACACCTTCGGCGACGACCACGACGGGCGGAACAAACGCGGCCGAAACACCGCAGGGGAGAACGCAGACATACAGCCTTTTCCGATCAGGCACGCCGCAGGCGCGCAGGTAACTTGCGGTAACGAGCAGGCCAGCGGCGGCCCCGGCGATCGTGCCGGCGATTCCGACACGCCCACGATGACCCGGGAAGATGACCTGATTGTTTCCGGGCGTCGTCGCCCGAGAAACGGTTCCGCCACCGCCCGGCGGTGTGCGCACGGGCGGACAGGGGTGACTCTACCCTCGCGGAAGAGTAGCCAGCCGACAGACCCGCAGTGGTGATCGTCACCGACGCCGCAGCAGAGCCGCCGACCTGCCGGGCCAACGACGACGTTGCCCGGATCCGCTCAGCGATACCCTTACCCGATCGCATTTCAAAGGTGGCGAAGGAGGCGAGCCGGCGGCGATGAGTCCCCGTGAGCTGATGCAGATCGGCGAGGTGGCCGAGCGGACCGGGCTCAGCCTCCGGACGATCCGCTACTACGAGGAGGTCGGCATCGTCGAGCCGTCGGCGCGCAGCCAGGGCGGCTTTCGGCTGTACACCGATGACGACGTGGACCGGCTAAGGGTTGTCAAGCGGATGAAGCCACTGGAGTTCACCCTGGAACAGACCCGCGAGCTGCTCGGCATCCTCGACCGGCTGGCCGATCCCGGCCCTCAGCCGACCGATCCCGAACGAACGGCACTGCTGGTGAAGCTGCGGGAGTACCACGCGGCGGCGGACACCCGGAAGGCGGCGCTGCAGGCGCAGTTGGCCACGATCAGGGAGTTCAGCGCCGATCTCGCCCGGCACCTGGATCCCGCGGGCTCCGCGCCGACGCGTCAACCCACAGTCACCGACTGACCCCGCCGGGGCCCCTCGGCCAGCTCAGGTAGGAGTCGGTCAGGCTGCCGGCGCCGGCTCCAGACCCGGCGGATCCAACGCTGCGAGCTCCGCCTGCGGCAACGCCCAGACCTGCTGCCAGCGACGCGGCGAGGGCAGGCTGTCGTCGTACCGTTGGATCTCGAACACGATCGAACCATCGTCATACCGATGCCGATCAGCGCTGATCGTCCGGCTGGTGCCGTCCGTCAGTGTCACGACGTAACGTCGCACTTCACTCCTCAAAGAACTTCTGGCACGGACGCCGACTCGTACGGTCGACGCCGCAGGACCGTACCGTTACCTGTCGAACCACCAGTTGCCGGCCCGCCGTTGCCGCGCCGGAGCAAAGATCCGACGACGGTGTTAGCCGCACCACTGGGTGCCATGCCCCAGACTACTCACCCGTTAGCTTCGAGGCGGTGACCAGCAACCGCGCTACCGCGCCACCGGCATCCTCCCCCACACCACCGGTGCGTTTCCACGGCTGGCGCATCGCCGCGTACGCCAGCGTCGCGCTCGCGATGACGGCTCCCGGCCAGACCCTCGCCGTGTCGGCGTTCATCGACCCGATGATCACCGAACTGGGAATGACCCGGGCGGCGGTCTCCACCGCGTACCTGATCGGCACCCTGACCGGCGCCGCCACACTTCCCGCCATCGGCATCGGCATCGACCGGTACGGCGTACGCCGCTGCATGGCGATCATCGGCGCGGTATTCGGCACCGTACTGATCGCGCTCTCGCTGGTGACCGAGATCGTCGGTCTCACCGCCGGCTTCGTCGGCATCCGGCTCGCCGGCCAGGGCGCCCTCGGGCTGGCCGCCACCACTGTCACCGCGCACTGGTTCCTGCAGCGGAGGGGCACCGCCCTCGCGGTCGTCTCCGCGGGCGGCGCCGCCGGCATCTCGCTGGCCCCCGTCCTGCTCGAACGGCTCATCGCGCTGCAGGGCTGGCGCACCGCCTGGCTGATCGAAGGGCTGGCGGTATGGGCCATCGTGATCCCGATCGCCCTGCTCGGCATCCGCGACCGGCCGGCCGACATCGGGCAGCACGTCGACGGCCGGTCCGACGTTGGGACCGGCGCGGACAGCGGTCCGGTCGGCGTCACCCGGGCCGTCGCCCTACGTACGCCGTACTTCTGGGTGCTGGCCGCCGCGGTCGCCACGGCCGGCATGCTCACCACCGCGGTGGGCTTCCACCAGATCAGCCTGCTCGCCGAACGCGGGCTGAGCACCACCGCGGCCGCGGCGAACTTCCTACCGCAGACTGTCGCCGGCCTGGTCGCCACGCTCGTCGTCGGCCCGATCGTCGACCGCCGGCACCCGCGCGCCCTGCTGGCGGTGGCGATGGCCGGCCTCGGCACCGCGCTGGTCTGGGCCACTGTCATCACCCCGGGCTGGTCCGCCATCGGCTTCGGCGTCGCCATCGGCGCGGCCTCCGCCGCGATCCGCACCGTCGAGACGGCCCTGACGCCCCGACTGTTCGGCACCACGCACCTCGGCGCGATCCGGGGCGCGCTCACCGCGATCAACGTCGGGTCGACCGCCTTCGGTCCGCTGCTGTTCGCCCTGGTCCACGACGCCACCGGCCGCTACCAGGCCGCGTTGCTCGGCTGCGCCGCGTTACCGGCGGTGGTCGGAACCGCCGCGCTGCTCACCGCGCTGCCCACACCGCCGGACGGACACGAGGTGAGCGGTGCTCCTCTCCCGTCAGGGTAGAGTCTTCGGGTTGCCCTGCCGGCACCGCCGGCGCGCCCGAAGCCCCGGAAGGTGAGCTGATCAGCGTGACGGCCGACCACGACCTCCCCGGCGACGGCGATACGGAGATTCAGGCTGAACAGGCGTACCTCGCCACCGCCCGGGCAGCGTTGGCGGCGATGCGACATGAGGTCACCAGCACGTCGACACCGCAGGTCGCCTCCGAGGACTCCGACGAGATCTGGAACAACACCGTCTACGAGCTAGCCCGCGCCCGGCGCGCGGCCGATCTCGCCGAACTGCCCGACGTACCGCTGTTCTTCGGTCGCCTCGACTACGAGCCCGGCACCGTCTACGCCGACGCCGACGCCGACGCCGACGCCGACAGCGACCGGATCCACATCGGCCGGCGCAACGTACGCGACCAGACCGGCCATCCACTGGTCATCGACTGGCGGGCCCGGATCGCCACCCCGTTCTACCGCGCGACCAGCAAAGACCCGCAACGGGTACGCGTGCGCCGCCGGTACGGCTTCTCCGACGCCGCCGAGCTGACCGCGTACGAGGACGAGCCCCTCACCGAGCCGACCGCCCCGGACGCGACGGCGTTCGGCACGACCCTGCTCACCACGGAGATCGAGCGGCCCCGGTCGGGGCCGATGCGCGACATCGTCGCCACCATCCAGCCCGAACAGGACGAACTCGTCCGCGCCCCACTGCATCCCACCATCTGCGTCCAGGGCGCACCCGGCACCGGCAAGACGGCCGTCGGCCTGCACCGCCTCGCCTACCTGCTCTAGACCTCGCCCAACCGGCTCACCAATGGTGTCACCGTCGTCGGACCCAACCGCTCGTTCCTGTCGTACATTCGCCACGTCCTGCCGTCCCTCGGCGAGATCTCGGTACGGCAGACCACGATCGAGGAGCTCCTCGGCCGGGCGGACGCCGCCCACGACGATCCCGACGTGGCCACGGTCAAGGGCGACGCCCGGATGGCGGCCGTGCTGCGCCGGGCGCTGTGGTCCCAGGTCGGCTCGCCGACCGAGGACCTGGTCTACGTCAGAGGTGGCTCCCGCTACCGGGTCGCCGCGTCGCGCATCGCCGACATCATCGCCGACCTACGCACCGGCCCTCGCTACGACGCCGGGCGCCACGCCCTACCCCAGCGGATCGCCCATCTGGTCCTCGTGCAGCTGGAAAGTCGCGGCGCGACCCCCGACGACCGGGACCAACGTTCCGTCGCCGCCTCCACCCAGGTCAAACGGTACGTTAACGGCCTGTGGCCGAAGCTCACCGCCGATCAGGTGTTGTTCCGGCTGCTGTCCGATCCGGTGTTTCGCCACTCCGCCGCAGACGGCGTCCTCTCCGCCGAGGAGCAGGCGGTCCTGTCGTGGCGCAAGCCGCCACGCTCGGTCAGGTCCGTCCGCTGGAGCGTCCACGACGCCGTCCTGCTCGACGAGCTCGCCGACCTCATCGAGCGCACCGGATCGATCAGCCACCTCACCGTCGACGAGGCGCAGGATCTCAGCCCCATGCAGTGCCGGGCACTCGGCCGCCGCTGCGCCAACGGCTCACTGACCATTCTCGGCGACATCGCCCAGAGCACCAGTCCCTGGGCGGTCGACGACTGGGCCACCCTGCTGGCGCACCTCGACAAGCCTGAAACGAGGATCGCCGTGCTCGACCGCGGTTTCAGGGTCCCCGCCGAGATCCTCGACTACGCCGCCCGACTGCTGCCGCGCATCGCTCCCGGCCTGGCCGCACCCACCTCGGTGCGGCACAGCGCCGGATCGCTGCGGATCACCCGGACGACGGCACAACACCTACCTGACGAGGTGGTCGTCGCCTGCCAGGAGCGGCTCGACCAACCCGGCTCGGTCGGCGTGATCGCGGCCGACGCCGCCATCACCACCATCCATGGCCAGCTCTGCCGTGCCGGGCTCAGCGCCGGCCTGCTGGGCGACGACGACGCGCCCGAAGGTGCCCGGCTGGTCTGCGTACCGGCCAGCCTCGCCAAGGGCCTCGAGTTCGACGCGGTGATCGTGACCGAGCCCGCCGAGATCGTCGATGCCGAAGCGCGCGGCCTGCACCGGCTCTACGTCGTCCTCACCCGCGCGGTTACCAGTCTGCATGTCATCCACAGCGGGCCGCTGCCGCAGCCGCTGGACGCCGAGCCGTAGGTTGACCGGCGGTCCTGATCCGCTCCGACCCCATCCGGGCGGGGCGTCGCAAGGGGATTCCGGATCTGGTCCGCGACCTCGGCACCGCGGCCAGGGTGCCGACCATGGACAACCTCTCGGCCGGTCTACGGACTGCCGATCGCCGCCACGATCGACCGGACGATGGTCTGGCCCGGTCGATCCACAGGGTCACCGCTACCACAAGCGACGGGCCTGACCAGGTTGGACGAGCAGAGACTCGACGAGCGCCGTTTGATGTGGTGGCAGCACGCAGCTCCCGGCGGAACGAACTGACAGGTTTACTTTCTGTTTGCATCGATTAAAGTTCAGGACGATCCACCGAAAGATGTAGACACCTCGATCCTAAGTCGGTTAACCTCTGACCTCACTGAGGCGTTTCGGCGAGGTAACCAACGGCGTGGTCACCGCGATCGGGCGCCGTCGGACGGGGACGGCCCCCGCCCGACGGCGGCACCTCACCGGGGCCGTGGCACCCCCCGGGACCAGCAACGCGCCGACTGGCGCGCCCCCACCAATCTCGCATCCCTCCAGGATCCCCGGATCCCCGTATGTCCAATCAGGACACCGTGAAAGGTCTGCCGGACATGCCAGTCACAAGTACCGGTCGCGGCGAACCCGCTCGCCGCACCAGACCACGGACCCGCCGAAGCCGAGCCGCCACCGCCCTGGCCGCCACGGCCGCCATCTTGTTCAGCTCCACTCTGGGCGCCGTACCGGTCAGTGCCCGCCCCACCGACGGGTCCCCGCCCGCGCAGCGCGACAACCAGGTACTCACCTGGACGGCGGGCAACGACGTCTCGTCCTACACCTCGGCACCGGCGACCGCCGTCGCCGGGCCGACCACCCTGGTGTTCGAGAACAGCGCCGCGACCGGCAACACCACCGGGATGCAGCACACCCTGACCTTCGAGACCGGCGACCCCACGTACAACCGGGACATCGACGTCAACATCCTGGCCGATCCGTTCGACGCCAACGGTGGACGCTGGTCGAGGGAGGTGGTGCTGACCCCCGGCACCTACCGCTACTTCTGCGCCATCCCCGGACACGGCACGATGAACGGCGTCCTCGTCGTCAGCGACGAAGGTGGCGGCGACACCACCGCGCCGACGGCGACCGCGTCGCTGTCCGGCCCCCTCGACGAGGACGGGGCCTACGTCGGGACGGCCACCGTCACCCTCACCGCCACCGACGACCACTCCGGCGTCGACACCATCGAACACTCCCTCGACGGG
>NZ_JBHMIM010000060.1:0-38100 GCF_048060115.1 Micromonospora sp. LOL_023 | reverse complement strand
CGACCGGCCACCGCTGACCGACGAAGAACTCCAAAATATGATTCAGCCACGACGGAATCTGGACATCCAAGGTGCGTCACCTACTGGATTCCATAGGACACACCACCGAAACAATCCGTTCGGGTACCTGGACGGCTCCTCTGCGCCACGAATCGGGACACATCGCCGATTGTCGGCAGCCAGGCCTGGGGATCGTCCACCATTGCTCGCCACCCCCCTGACCCGTCGAACGGCACGCTCAGCATGCCTTTCGGGGGGACAGCGACGACTGGACCGGGCGGTCGGCCTCGTGCGTACAGGGAAATCCCTTGGCACCCAAGGCCGCCGATCAGCGCCCGGCGTCGGACGGATCAAAGGTGCGCGGAGCTCGGTACAGCGCTCGCCGTGTCGTGTTCCACATAGCCGAGCGGCGGCCCGGCCAGTCGGTCGATCGCCTCTTCATCCGTCAGAGCCTGCGGTGCGACGGACCATCGACGGCGCAGGGCGCGCTCGAGCCGACTCAACGCCGTCCGATCCGCCTCGCCCAGGTCCGAGGAGTCCGGCTCGCCTGGTAGCACCTCCCGCAGCAGCACAGCGGTCGTCGGGACTGCGATGTCCTCGGACGGCGGCGGGCTGCCTTGACGCACGGCGAGGACCTTGAACCGGGCGCCGGCCAGAAAGACTGCCTCGTCCAGCTCCTGCCGCTCGGCCAGCGCGCCCGCCTGCCGGGCGGTACGGGACCAGACCAGGTAGTCGACGTCAGCGCCCTCGACTGCCAGGCCGGCACCGCTGACGCTGCGGAACCCTGGCTCGACCAGTGTCGTTCCCTCCGCGTAGAGCTGCTGTGCCGGCACCGCTAGCCGGCCCTGGCAGAGCATCGCCCGCCGGCACGGCGGCAACCGGCGCAATCCGGACACCAGACACGACAGGTAGCTGGACAGCTCCGGCTGCTGCCCGACCCGCAGCCCGGCATTGAGCCGGGCCGCGCCCAGCTCGGACCGCCCGAAGTAGACACGTACCGCCACCAGGTCGATCTTGGCCTTTGCCGAGATGTCCTGGCGCAGCGCCGGCCACGCGGCCAGTGCGGCGTTCACCGTGGTGATCGAGTCTGTGTACGCGGGTCCGAGGGCCGCGGTGAACTCACGCTGCTCGGCCAGCGTGCTGTCGCGATCCGGCACCGCGGTCCCGGCTGCCAGTGTGTAGCGGTCGACCGCCCCGGTGGTGGGCTGCGACGCCGGTGCGGGCTCACCGCCGGATGTCGCCGGAAGCGGCACCGCGACCGACGGCAGCTCATCCACCGTAGATGGAATGTCGTCCGGGTGGTCGTCGCTGGGCAGCTCCAGGTCCGGCCCGGAGCTGGTGATCACGGGCGGATGGCCGAGCGGGCCCTGGGCCGGCGGGGCGGGCAGCGGCTGCGGGACCGGCGCAGGCGCGGCAGGCGCAGGCGCGGCAGGCAGCGACGAGGGTCCGGACGCCGCGTCCACCGCCCGCGCAGGCGCGGACTGTGGAGACGCCGGCACCACCACCCGGGCCGGCAACGGTACGGTCAGCCGTGGTGCCCCGGCAGCCGGGCGCGTCGACGCGGGGGCTGCCTGGTCCACGTACAGCAGGCTGATCGTTTCTTCGGCCGACGCGTCGCCGGGTCGACCGTCGAGCAACGCGGCCAGCCGGGCGGTAGCGGGATGGTCGAGACCCCGGTCCACCCGAAGATCGTCGGGTGCCATCGCGACGGCGCTACACAGCGCTGCCACCAGCGGCTCGGATGCCGCCACGTCGAACCGCAGCACACCCTCGGCCGGATCGACGAACGCCAGATCCGCCCGGCGGTACTCCCCCATCGCACGCAGCAGGATCCCGGTCGCTGAGACCTCCGCCAGCAGCCGGGGCTCGACCGCGTGGCGGTAGAGCCGGTCGGCGACCCGCACCCAGCCGGTACGCAGCAGTGCTGGCGGCGTCCCGGCAGGCCGGCGACGGCCGACCGGCTGCGGCCCGGCAGCGAGTCGGCCGCTGTCGCGTGACGCGTCGAGCGCCACCGCGAGCCGGTCCAGCCACTGTGGCCGTGGCGGTGCCCAGGCCGGGTCGAGCAGGCCGAGCTCGATCCGGACCGTCGTCCGGGGCGGCAGTCCGGCGAAGATCGCGGCAAGGTCGACCGGCTCGACCGGCGGCTCACCCACGTGCCGGAGTACCAGTGCCGGCCCCCGTGGATCCACCGGGACCTCGAAGGCCGGGTCCGAACGGTCGACCGCCGCCACGCTGCTGGCCCGTAGCAGCACACCGGCAGGAATCGGGTCGGCGACCAGGCCCGGCAGTCCCACCGGGCGGTCCGGCAACGCCACCTCCCACGGCGGTAACGGATACCGGTTGGCGACCACCCGAGGGTCGGCGCCGAACCGGAACGATCGCCAACCGGAGGCACCGGTGCCGCTGGCGACGTACCGGGTGCCGTCCGGGGTGAGGTGAATCGGCCCGTCCGGGGCCAGCAGCTCGGCCCCGACGTGAGTGGCCAACCGCAGCAGCCAGCTGGCGTAGGCATCCTGCGGGCGGCCGAGACCATCGGCGGCCACCCAGACCCTCCGGGCACCCAACGCCTGGGTCGCGTGTTCGACCGCACCGCGGAGCGCGGCACCACCCATGGGGTGCGCCAGCGCCCTGCCGGTGACGAGGATCAGGACGTCGCGACCGATGACGGCGGCGGCTTCCCGCAGCAGCTGCCAGAGCAGCGCCGGCGGGTCTTCGGCATGCGACACCACGGCGACGTTGCCGTACCACTGTGGGTAGAGGGTGCGTGCCGGCGGCGCGCCCGCGCCACCGGGCAGCCGTCGCCGGCTGAGCCACCGCGGCAGCGCCATCCCCACCAGACCTCCAGGTTCCACGAGGCCCGAACTGCCTCCCCTCGCCGCGTACCAGATTGCCGCATCGGCCGCGGGCGGCGGACCCGGCCCCGAACGACGCACATTTCTACGGGATAACCCTTGCTGGGGGCAACCGGCATCAGCCGGATCGACGGACCGCCGCACGCCACTGCCAGCCGGCCAGCAGCACACCTACCAGGGCCAGGCCGGCAAGGGTGATGTTCCAGTCGATCCGGGCAGCGCCGGCCGGCCCAGGCTGGACGCCTGGGTCGACCACGTCCTGTTGCACCTGCACGGCCTCGGCCGGGTCGATCAGGCCCCAACCGGTGAGCGGATCGGGCGGGACTCCGCCGACCCGGTCGGCCGTCCGCTTGATCTGCTCGGCGGCGGCGATCGCCGGCAGTCCGGCCGCCGCCGAGCGGATGAGCGCGGCCAGCCCGGCCACGAACGCGACCGCGAGGTGCGAACCGGTCCGGACCACCTCGCCGGAACCGTTCGCGCTGAGCGTGACGACCGCCGCGCCCGGTGCCAGGACGTCGACTGTGTCGGGTTGGTAGTCGCCCACCAGCCGGTTCGCGGCGTCGACCGCACCGACCCGAAGCAGGCCGGGCATCCGGCCGTCGCCGACGAGCTGATCTGCGGCTACCACGACGACCACGTCACGGGCGGTCGCCGCACGAACGGCCGCGGCCACGTCGGCGTCGGTGAGGTCGACCTGCCCGGCGAGCATCACCACACTGGCGCCGGCGGAGACCGCTACCTGCAGACCGAGGGCGAGCTGGGCGGAACGCCGGCGGCCGTCGACCTCGTCGATCCGGATCGGAACGACGGTCGCGTCAGGTGCGATGCCCACCAGGCCGCTGCCTGGCCTGGACCGGGCCACGGCAACCCCGGCCATCTCCGTGCCCTTGCCCAGACAATCGGTGTTGGCGAAGCCCTCACCAGAAACGATGTCGGCACCGGCGGCGACCTGACCGGCCAGCGCCGGTGCGGCCGCGTCGATACCCGAACCGATCACGCCGATGGCGATTCCCCGGCCGCGACCGGTCGGCCAGGCCAGATCGGGTGCCAACCGCAGCTGCGCCCACGACGTCTCGGCCACGATCTGGTTCACCGGTGCCGGGCAGTCCGCCACCGGCGCGGCCCGCGCCGGGACCGGCGCAGCCACCGCCGGTGCCGGTGCGATCACCACACCGGCCACCGCCGCTGCCATCAATCCGGCCGACCATCTGCCGGCCACCGCCGCCATGGTGCGGCCAGCGGCTGCGGTCGGCGTCACCTCGCGCCCCGCCACAGCAACAGTGACGCCGCGCCGACGAGGCCGACCACCGCGATCAGCAGCACCGCGCTGACCAGCCGCAGCAGGTCGGATGAGACCGACATCGGCTCACGGCCGGTTGGCTGCGGCGCGGCGGCGGCCGCCGTCGGTGCGGCGACGGCGGGGGGCTCGCCGACCACCACGCCGGGGCCGGAGGCGTCCGGCGGCAGCAGGAGCACCCAGCCCGGCTCGATCCGCGTGGGGTCGACCAGCGTGTCGCCGTACGGTTGCTGTCGTCCCTGGTTCAGGTCGAATATCTCCTGAAGTCGATTGCCATCACCCAGCGTTGCGGCTGCGATAGCGAACAGGTACTCCGGCTGGCTGTTCACGGGCGGGCCGACGATGTAGTACTTCACCGGGCCGGCACTGGCCGGTGCCGCCACCAGATCAGGCATTCCCTGCGTTGCTCCCGACGCTGAGCCGGGCGTCAGTAGCAGGGCCGCCCCGAGCACGAAGCCTGGCACTCTGGTGGTCAGCACGGTGTCGCCCCCCGGACCGCTCCAGCGCCTTGCGGCTGCACGCCGGCCGCAGACAGCCGGACTCGCTCGAGGATACCTGGCACGACCTGCCGATCCCGCTCCGCCAACGAGGCCATGCCCGATCGCCTCGGATAGGCTGTGGCGGATGGATCCGGACGACGAGTCACCCGGGAGGTCAGGCCGCAGCCGGCCGCTGATCCTGCTGTGGGCCGCGACGCCGCTCGCCGTGGCCCTGGTGCTGATCCAGTTTGTCGGACCCGAACAACCGTCCAGGGCCGACTCCACCGTGGCGTACGGCGAAGCACAGCTGGCACCGGCCGCCCCTCTTCCGGAATGGCCCGCGCCAAGCCTCGAGCCACCGTCGCCACCGTCGACCCCGCGATCCGATCAGCCCAGTCCGCTGCCGGCAACGGGTACACCGCCGCCGCTCACGCCAGCGGCCCGGCCAACCGAGCCGGCCCAGTCCACCACGCCGGCATCCACCCCGGCCGCGCCCGGATTCACCGCCGTCAGCGTCGAGGCGGAGGCGTCAGACAATCTGCTGGGCGGCGGTGCCGGAGTGGTCGACTGCGCGACCTGCGACGGCGGAGCCCGGGTCCGGTACATCAGCGACGAGAACTACCTGGAGGTGTACGCCACCCTGCCGGCGGCCGGCACCCGTACCGTGACGGTCCGTTACGAATCCGATGGCAACCGGAAGGCCGCGGTGCAGGTCAACGGCGGGCCGGTCACGGTGCATCCGGTGGCCAGCTCCGGTGGCTGGGAGACACCGGCGACCTTCACGTTCGAGGCATACCTGCCGGCGGGCCGAAACACGCTGCGGTTCTCCGGGTACTCTCCCGACATCGACCGGATCGTCCTCAGCTGAGCAACCGGTCGGGGAACGCGGGCCGCTACGCGGTGCTCTGCGGTACCGCGAGGGTCGTCGCCGATGCCCTGGCCCATGAGGTGACGGTCGCCGACCCGTACCGGCTGACGAAGTCCGGGCCCTCGGTGACCGGCGGGCCTAGCTGACGCAGGCGTGGGCAGGGCCGCCGGACCCGAGTCGTCATCAAGAGTTCACCTGCTCGAGCCGGCCGGGTGCTCGGACCTCACCGACCGCGTTGAGCTGCAGATTCACCCCTCCCGCGCGAAGTTCTGGCACCACCACCGGCCGTTGTCCACGATTAGCATCAAGGCACGGTCGCGCCGTACACGGGCCGCTACGGGCGGAGGAGGAACACGGTTGAACGCGCCGTCCTTCAGCGAGCTCGGCCGCTTCCTGGACACCAATCGACAAACGCTGCTGACCGTACTCACCGCGCTGGAGCTGTTGATCCTGCTGGTGGTGGTGCTGCGGTGGTTCGACCGCCGGTACGGTCTGCGTGGCACCGGACGCCGCCTCCGGCACGGCGTCGTCGGTGCCGCCCGGGACCTGGCGACGCCGATCGTCGGCTTCATCCGGCTTCGACGCGGGATGCGAGTGGTCGCCGAGTGCTTCGCCGGCCCGGGGCCGGTGCCGGCGGCCAGAGCCGGGATCGTGTCGGCCCGATCGGCGTTGGCCGACCGGGAGGACTTCTGGCCGTACCTGGTGCTGCTCGGCCGGGCGGAACTCAGCGTGCGGCTCGCTGGCGCGGCAACGGACGCGCCGCCGCCAGCGGCGGAATCCCCGTGGCAGGTCACCGGGCCCCGCCACTGGCGGGCCCGAAACCCGCTGCCCCCGGTGCCCTGGCCGGGCACCGACGACCCACTGCCGATCGCCGTAGGGGTGCAGACCAGGAGGATGGTCCTGCTGGATCTTGCCCGCTGCCCCGGGGTCGTGTCGGTCCACGGTGCCCCGACACCGGTGCAGCGGCTGGTGTCCGCGCTGGTCGTCCAGCTGGCGGCCCTCACCGGCGGGCATGGTGTGCACCGCCTGATCGTCGCGGCGGAGCCCGGCTACGGACTCGGGGCGGACGGTGCCGAGCGGATGCCGCTGTCCGAGGCCCTGACGGCGCTCGCGACCCGGCTGGCGCCCAACGGGCGTACCGTCCTGGTCTGCCAGCGGCCCGATCCACAGACCACAGCACGGCTTGCCAGGCTCGTCGCCGATGACTCAGGGCTGTTGGTCCTGGTCGCCGGCTATTTGCCCGGATCACGCTGGCGGTTGCGGGTCGACCTGGCCGGTCGGGTGACCGCGCCGGAGCTGCTGCTCGACGTGGACTCCGCACCTCTCGCCCGGTGCCTGCGGCCCAGCCGCCGGACCGCGCCCACCGCACCCGACTGGGCCGAGGAGGAGTCATCCGGGTCCGCGGCCATCGGCACCTCCGCTGGGCCAGCGGAGCCGGCCGTGCCCGACCGCGCCCGGCCACCCGACCGGCCGTCACCGGCCACGCCGCCGACCGCTCATCCACCACCCGATCCGCCGGCTCCGCCCACCGCCAACGACGACCTGATCGAGCAGGCGCACGACGGGCAGCGGCCGACGGCCTACTCCGGCACCGAGTCCGCCGGCCGAACCGGAGGCCGATGATGCGCCTGCTGCTGACCGTCGTCTCCGGCGGAGCCGGCCGGGACGTCGCACTGGACATCGACCCGGACACGCCGGTGGGTGCCCTCACCGAGCAGGACGGTTCCCCAGGCGACTGGTACCTCGACGGGGCGCGGCTGGATCCGGCCTGGACGGCGAGCCGGGCCGGACTGGTCGCCGGGATCCGGCTGGGCAACGGTGCGCCGGCACCCGGCGGCGGCGTGCGGTACCTGCCGGGTGACCGCCGAACCCACTGGTTGGAGGTGCACGGCGTCGGCGGACCGGGTGCCGGGCAGATCTGGCCGGTCGGCCTGGGCTGCCACGACATCGGCTCGGTACCGGGTGCGGCGATCGATCCGGGCGGCAGCGCAGTGCCCGCACACGCCGCCCGACTCACCATCGACGAACAGGGTCGCGCCTGGGTGACCACCGGTGGCGCCGAGGTACGGCTGGCCGTGCCGCAACCCCCGGTCCCGACCGAGCCGACGCCCGCGCCCGGGTACCCGAGCCGTCCAAAGCAGCGCGCGGCGGACCTGCGGTCCGGGCAAGGGCGGGACCACGCGGACGAGCCCGACGGCTCAGGACGAAGACTTGACGGATCTCGCCGCTGGTCGCCCGGGGTGGACCTGGCGGTGGGCGGCAGCCTGCTGCGGCTGGTCCAGCGCCCGGCACCGGATGCCGCGGTGACCCCGGCCGTGGACGTGCCGATGCTGGACTTCAACCGGCCGCCACGGATCGTGCCGCCGTTGCTCTTTGCCCGGCGACGGCTGCCCAGCCCGCCGAGCAGGCCGAACAGCCGCCCGATCCCGCTACTGATGATCCTCGCCCCGATGGTGATGGGCCTGGCGTTCGTCTTCCTCTTCCGGTCGTACTTCTTCCTGCTGATCATGGCGCTCAGCCCGGTCCTGGCATTGGCGAACTGGTACACCGACCGACGCGGCGGCCGCAAGCGCTACCGCAGGGATCTCGCCGAGTACCTCCGCAAGCGCGGCCGGATCATGCGGGACCTGACGGCGGCGGTCGCCGAGGAACGGTCGGCCCGGTGCGAGGCGTCGCCCGACCCGGCGACCGTTCTGTACACAGCCGTCGGCCCCGGCCGACGGCTGTGGGAACGACGCCGCCGCGACCCCGACCACCTTGTGCTGCGGGTCGGCACGATGGACCAGCCGTCGCTGATCGACGTGGAGGACCCGGCCCGCGCCGAACCCGACCGGCAGCTGCGCTGGATCGTGCCGGACGTTCCGGTCACCGTGGATCTGGTCGACCGCAGGGTGGTCGGCCTGGCCGGCGCGGCGGAGACGACGTACGCGACGGCACGCTGGCTCGTCCTCCAGGCCGCAGCCCTACACAGCCCGCGTGACCTGCGGATTCACGTGTTGACCGAACCGGCTGGGGAGGATCGGTGGAGCTGGGTGCGCTGGCTGCCGCACACCCGGCCGACCGAGGAGGGTGTCCCGACCGCCCGGCCCTACACGCTGGTCGGCAACGACCCGGAGACCGTGGCGAACCGGGTGGGTGAGCTGGTGTCGCTGGTCGCCGCGCGGACCAAGGCCCGGGGTTCGCAGCTCGGCCAGGTCCTGTTCAGCGAACCCGACGTGGTGCTGGTCGTCGACGGCGCGCGACGGCTGCGCGACGTGCCCGGCATGGTGCAGCTGCTCACCGACGGGCCGGCAGTGCGGGTCTTCGCGCTCTGTATCGACGCTGAGGAACGGCTGCTGCCGGAGGAGTGCACCGCCGTGCTGCGCGCGGACGCCGACGGGCTGACGGTACGACAGACAGGCGTTCCCGAGGCAACCGGAGTACGTCCGGACGTCGTCACGGCGCAGTGGTGCGAGCGGGTGGCGCGGGCGATAGCCCCGCTGCGGGATGTCACTCCGGACGAGACGGCCGGGTTGCCCGACCGCAGCCGGCTGCTGGACCTGCTGGACGCCGACCCGCCGGACAGCGTCGATCTGGCCGCCCGCTGGTCGCGGCAACCCGCGTCCACGAGTTTCGTGATCGGTAGTGGCTTCGACGGAACGGTCGCGCTCGACCTGGTCCGCGACGGGCCGCACGCGTTGATCGCCGGGACCACCGGTGCCGGCAAGTCCGAGCTGTTGCAGTCCATGGTGGTCTCCTTGGCCGCGGCGAACCGCCCGGACGAGTTGACCTTCGTCCTGGTCGACTACAAGGGCGGTAGCGCGTTTCACAGTTGTGTGCGGCTGCCACACACCCTCGGCCTGGTCACCGACCTGGACAGCGCGTTGGTGGTCCGGGCCCTGGAGTCGCTCGGCGCCGAGTTGCGCCGCCGTGAGGAGATCCTGGCCGGAGTCGCCGTCAAGGACCTCGTCCAGTACCGGACCATGCGTGGCCGCGATCCTTCGTTGCCGGCGGTTCCCCGGCTGGTGCTGGTCATCGACGAGTTCGCCACGCTCGTCCGGGAGGTTCCGGACTTCGTCCCCGGGCTGGTCGGCATCGCCCAGCGGGGCCGGTCGCTGGGAATCCATCTGATCCTGGCCACCCAACGCCCGGCCGGCGTGGTCACCACCGACATCCGCGCCAACACCAACCTGCGCGTCGCGCTGCGGGTCACCGACCCGATGGAGAGTACGGATGTCATCGACGTGCCGGACGCCGCGATGATCCCGGTGGCCACCCCGGGCCGGGCGCTGGCCCGACTCGCCCACCGCTCCACCCTGCCCTTTCAGACCGGGTACGTCGGCGCGGTGTACCAGGGTGCCGACCCGGACGCGCCGCAGTCCCTGCCGACAGCGCCGGTGCACCGCACGGAGTTGCCCTGGTCACGGCTCGGCCGGGCGCTGCCGCCGCCGGTGGAGCCGACACGTGACGGCACCGCGCCGGACGCGTTGGCCGCCACCGACCTGGACGTGCTGGTCGACGCGCTCGAAGCCGCCGCCCGGGAGGTGGGCTGCGAGCAGCAGCCGAGCCCGTGGCTGCCGCCGCTGCCGCCGGTCGTGCTGCTGGACGACCTCGCCCTCCCGCAGTCGCGTACCGGTCCCGGTCTGCCGCCGGTGCCGTACGCGCTGGCCGACCTGCCACAGCAGCAGCGCCAGCCGGTGCTGGCCTGCGACCTCGCCGCGCTCGGACATCTCTACGTGTTGGGTGCCTCCCGTTCGGGCCGGTCGCAGCTGCTGCGCACGCTGACCGCGTCGCTGGCCCGGTCGCTGTCCACCGCCGACCTGCACCTGTACGCCGTCGACGCGGCCGGCGGGTCGCTGATGGTGCTGTCGGAGCTTCCGCACTGCGGCGCGGTGGTGCCCCGGGCGGACCTGGAGCGCCTGGAACGCCTGTTTGATCGGCTGCAGGGCGAGCTGGCCCGCCGACACGAGTTGCTGGCCCAGCATTCGTGCGCCGGACTCGACGAGTTGCGGGCGGTGCTGCCGCTGGCGCGGCGGCCGGCGCACCTGATGCTGCTGGTGGACGGCTGGGACTCGCTGGCCGCTGTCCTCAACGACCACGACGGCGGACGGCTGCTGGACCAGTTCCTCGGCCTGCTGCGGGAGGGACCGGCCGCCGGGCTGCACCTCGTGATGTCCTCGGAACGATCGCTGTTGACCGGACGGGTGGCCAACCTGAACGACCACCGGATCATGCTGCGGATGACCGACCGGACCGACTACTCGGCGATCGGCGTCAACCACCGTCGGGTGCCGGAGGTGGTGCCACCTGGGCGCGGCTGGCAATCCACGGACCAGGCGGAGATCCAGATCGCCCTGCTGGACCCGGATCCGTCCGGCCCGGCGCAGGTCGAGGCGATACGTCGGATCGCCGCCAAGGCCACCGCCCGTGACAGCGGGGTGCCGGCGCACCGCCGGCCGTTCCCGGTGGCCGGACTGCCCGCTGCGGTCACCTTCGCCGAGGCGTTCGCACAGGTCCCGGACGAGCAGCGGCGTCCGCTGCACGCGCTGCTCGGAATCGGCGGCGATGCCGCCGAGCCGAGCTATGTGGACTTCACCGGCCGGCA
Organism: Micromonospora sp. LOL_023; assembly: GCF_048060115.1. Lineage (NCBI taxonomy): Bacteria > Bacillati > Actinomycetota > Actinomycetes > Micromonosporales > Micromonosporaceae > Micromonospora > Micromonospora sp. LOL_023. The sequence continues at coordinate 27,020 of NZ_JBHMIM010000060.1, read as the reverse complement.
GGCGACGTTCCTGGTCGCCGGCCCGCCCGGTTCGGGCCGCAGCAACACCTTGGCCACGCTCGCGGTGTCGCTGCTGGCCGGGGGTACCGCGCTGGTGATCCTGACGCCCCGCGAGTCGTTGTTGCGCCGGCTGGCGGCACACGGCCGGGTGCGGGCGATCGAGGGGCCCGCACCGGACCCGACGCAGGTCAGCGCCGCGGTGGAGGAACTGGGCGGCCCGTTGGTGGTACTGGTCGACGACGTCGACCTGTTGGGCTTCGCCAACCCGGTGGAGGCGGTACTGCGCCAGGTGGTGGGCACCGGCCGGGACCGGGCGCTCGGCCTGGCCTACGCGGGAACGGCCGAGACCCTCACCCAGTCGTTGGGCGGCTGGATCGCCGAGGCCCGGCGGTCGCGCCAGGGCGTCCTGCTGGCGCCGCAGTCAGCGATCGAGGGTGACCTGGTGGGTGCCCGGGTGCCTCCAGGGCTGCTGCGTTCGGGCAGTCGACCGGGTCGCGGCCATGTTCCGGACCCGGCGACTGGCGCGCTGAGCACGGTGACGATCCCGCACACCGTGCTGCGCTGACCACGACCGGCGAACCGCAGCCGGGCTGGCCAGCGCAGGCCCGGCTGCCGATATCGGCAGCCGGGCCTGCGGGCGGCACCCGACGCGAGGCTCGCAGCGGGTCACTGTGCCGGTGGCGGCTGGGCCAGCGCCTGATCCATGTCGCTCAGATTCTTCGCGATCATCGAGAAGCTCGACGCGAAGCTCTCCAGGTTGCTCACCGCCTTGGTCAGCGAGGTGGTGAACTCGGTGTACTGCGCGCTCATCACCGGGCTGGCCTGTTGCAGGTGCAGACCACCCGCGCTGGTCAGCAGCTCGCTGACGCTGGCCTGCAGGCCGCTCAGCACGTTGGCGATGTCCGCCCCCTCGGTGGTCAGCCGCCCCGCGACGGTGTTGATCAGGGCGTAATCGACGTTGACTTCTGCCATCGGATGCCTCCGGTGCGTCGGATCAGGCGGCGCTGCTGGACGAGGCGATCTGCTCGTCCATGGTGCGCAGCTGAACGGTGATGTTGTGGAACTGCTGGGCGAAGGAGCGGATGCTCTCGATCGCGGCGGTCAGCTCGGTGTTGAAGGTCTGGTACTGCCCGCTGAGGGTGGGGCTCGACTTCTGCAGCCACAGGCCACCGTCGCTGGTGAGCAACTGGGACACCGCGGCGAGCAGGTCCTCCAGCCGCGGGACGGTCTGCGTCACGGCGGAGTTGAGCTGGTCGTTGACCGTCTCGACCTTGCTGAAGTCGACAGTGATGTTCGGCACGAGGAAGCTCCAAGGAGTTGATCTACATGGTGACGGAGGTCCAGGGAACGTGGTCGTCTCCAGATGGCTCCTCGGAGACGAGCGTCCACTCTCCGGTGTGCGGGTTGCCGGTGTAGGTTTCGGTGCCGTCCGGACCGGCGACTGTCTTCGTCCCGCTGTCCGGTCCGGTCACCACGATGTCGGTCGTGGTGGTCTCGCCTTCGTGGTCGACGGTGACCTGATGGGATCCGCCGTCCGCCGTCGGAGTGACCGTGCTGGTGGTGGTGCCGTCGTCGGTGGTGGAGGTCACCACGAACGAGCCGTCGTCGTTGGTCTTCCTCTCGATCCTCTCCTCCATGCCGTCGGAGTGCGTGATGGTGGTGGTGTAGTCGACGACGTCGATCTTGCCGTCGCCGTCGGTGTCGCGGTAGGTGAACTCGGTCGTCTCGGTGAAGGTCAGCCCGTCACCCGAGGTGACCGTGGTGGTCTCGGAGATGACGTTGCCGTCGTCGTCCAGGACCGCTGTGGTGTTGTTGCCGCCCACCGGTGAGGTGCCGTCGATGGAGGTGGGCGGATCCCCCGGCTCCGGCACCGGATCGCCGCTCCACACCGGCACCGAACCGTCGACGAGGTTCCCGTCCTGGTCGTAGTACTGGAAGGCGATCTCCCGGTCCTTCAGATCGAGGTAGTGCTCGTAGGCGGCGGTATCGGACTGCCAGCCGCTGATGCTGGCCCTCAACCGGTCCAGGTTGACCTTGCCGGCGATGTCGGCGTCCAGGTCGAAGTAGGCCTTGGCGATGCTCTCGAACGTGTTCGCCAGCTCGTCGAGCAGCTCCATCGAGTCCTTGAACGGGGTGTGACAGGCGGCGAAGAAGGCGCTCAACGTCCCGTACAGCGCCGCATTGCCGACCTGGCCGGAGTCGACGACGGTCCCGTCGGCGGTGACGACCGACCGACGCGATCCGGTCTCCACATCGAACTCGATTTTGCTCTTCAACTCGCGCAGGCTGCCCGCGAGTCTGTGCAGCAGCGCGTAGTCGAGCACCAGGTCGGCCAACCTGCTCCCCTCCTCCGGCTCGTCGACGTGTGCCGTCTGTGAGGTTCGACGCGGCCGGGGCGGTCAGCGGTTCACTCTGAACCTCCGCGCGGACGCGCCGCGTCGAACAGGACGACGGTGTCCGGGCAGCGGGAGGAACACGGTGGGGGTACGGCCTGGTGACTGGTCGCCACTGAATCTGTCCAGCGACCCCACCCCCGGCGATCCGGACGTGCTGCTGAGCGTCGCCCGCTACCTGGACGTCATGGCCGGCCACGCCCAGACCGCCGACGACGGGCTCGCCGCAGTGCTGCGACAGAGCGGTGAAGGGGCGTTCGTCGGCAAGACCGCCGACTGGCTACGTGAGCAGATCAGCAAGGAGATGAGCGGCTTCATCACCGGGGTCCGCACGGCCTTCTCCGCCGCCGGGCCGACCATCCGCACGTACGCCGAGGCGCTGCGCGACGCCCAGGCCAAGGCGGACCAGGCGCTGCGCGACGCAGCCGGGGCCGGCGAGGACGAGGAGCGGATCAACGCACTCAAGGCGGACGCGGAGAATGCCGCGGCCGACGTGAGAACTGCGGCGGGTACGGCTCGGCAGGCCATTCTCGACGCTACCGGCCACATCAAGTCACCCGTGACGCCGAAATCGGCCTGTGAGGTGTTCTGGGAGATCTTCACCTGGTTGACCCTCATCATCACCGTGGTCGCCGTCTTCGTCGGTGGCCCGCTCGGTCTGATCGCCTTCGCGATGAACGCCGCGCTGGCCGTGAAGGCGACCCTGGACTTCGCGATGGGCAAGACGAACGCGCTGGGTCTGGCGCTCGGGCTGCTCGGGCTGCTCGGCCCCAGCACCCGACCGCTGATCGCCCTCGGCGACCTGACCAAGTTGGCCACCGGCGCTTGGCGCAACATCACCCAGTTCAGCCGCACCAGCTTCAACCTGGCGCGTACCGGCATCAACGACTTCTGGCGGGCGGTGTCGACGCTGAGCCTCAGCGGGGCGATGCGCGGCATCGGCGACATCGGAGTCACCCTGGTCAACTCGGTGAAGGTCGGCGCGCTGATGATCCCCCGGATCGTCGGCCCGATGGACGGCCTGGCCGCCCGGGGGTTCGTGACCCTGGAGAAGTTCACCGTGGTGACCGTTCCGGCGACGATCGTCAGGCTGGGCAACCTGATGGTACGGGAGTTCGGCGGCTGGAAGTGGCTACGGATCTTCATGCCGCTCGCCGGTCACGAGATCGGCGCACTCGGGGTGTCCGGGGCGTTCAAGCTCGGAGTACTGGGTCGCGGGCTCGGGATCACCGGGTTCGACGGACTGGCCGCACTCGGCGGCGGCGTCCGGCTCGCCAACGGAGTCACCACGGTGCACGTCGTCAAGCCCGGCGGCGCTCCGCCTCCCGCCGGTGGGATCAACTTCAGCCCGAGCGGGCTGTACCTTCCCGACCTGATCGAGAAGCCGATGATCGGCGCTCCGTCGACGCAGCAGCTCAGCTTCTCGGCCCGCGGTGTCGACCTGTCCGCGGCGCGCGGCGCGCTCGGCAAGCCCGACCTCGCCGGGCTGCGCGGCGTGCAGAACCTGGACCTACCGGTGCCGACGACGACCGGCGCGGTCAACCCGGTCACCGGGATGAATCAGGTCACCATGCCCGCGGTGCCGACACCCGGCGCGGTGACCCTGCCGAACATGCAGATCGGCAACCTCAGCACCATGCTGAACCGGGCCGCCGGCGGCGTCGAAGGGCTGGCCGATTTCGGTCGCGCCGAGCTACGCGACCTGCACATGGGCGAGGTCAGCGCGGTCCGGGTCTCGGAGACCGGGGTGGCGTTCGACCTCGGTGCCCCAGAGAAGGCGTTCGGCGGCACCGCCCTGCCTACGCCCACGCTCAGTCCCACGTCGGCGCCCACGCTCAACCCCACGTCGGCGGCTTCGGTCTCGCAGGTCGCCCCGACGAACATCACGCGGGTCGACGCCGTCGGGACCGCGCCCCTGAACCTTGCCAAGGCTGCCGACGCGACCACCGTCCACCAGGCGCTGAACCTGCTCGACGCCCCCGACACGGCCGTGCTCACCGCCCTGCACCGGCTGGACCCGCCGACGTCCGTCGCACCCACCGGCCTCGGCCGCGAAGTCTCGATGCCCGCACCGCCCCGGCTGGACCAGGTCGGCGGCGCGTCGCCGCAGCAACTCAGTCACCTGCACGCGCTGGAGCAGCTCAAGAAGGCACAGCACGCGCTGGCCAACGTCTCCGGGGACGCACTGGCCGTGGCCCGCGCGGAAAAGGACCTCCGGGTCACCGAGGCGTTGGTGCGCAAGACCGCAGACGGCCTCAAGATCGAATCCCGCGAGGTCCCCCGCACCGACCTGGCCGCGCTGGAACTCGAGCACCGGTTCGCACAACTACGCCCGACGACTTCGGCCGACCTCGCCGATCTTCCTGCGGTCCCCACCCATCAGCCCGGCACCAGCAGCACGGCAGAGTTGGAGAGCCGGCTGGCCGCCCTACGCGGCACCGATCTGCCGTCCCCGGCGGCCCGCCAGATGGAGCTCGAGCACCGCCTCAACCAGCTCCGTCCGGGCGGAGCGGCCGAAACCCGCCCGGTCGATCCGGCGATGTTCCCGGACGTCCCGACCATCTCCCCGACGGAGGCCACCGCCCGCGCCACCGCCGTCGAACGCCTCACCGACCTGGAAGCTCAGCTGGTCGCCGCCCGTGCCGAGGAGGATCCCACCGGCGTCGGTTCGACGCGACCCGACACCACCTGGTCTGCGGCCACGCCGCAGGTCGACACCCCTGGCCGACCGCAGATCCCCGACCGGGTCGGTACGCCGGGCCGAGCTGACAGGGCGAACGGTACGGGTACCGGCGACGGTCTGCTGGACCTGCCGAGCGTGCCGCGGACCGATCCGGCGGCCTCCCCCGGCCCGGATGCGCTCAGCCATCGGTTGACCGAACTCGTCTCCGACGCGCGAGGGGTCGACCTGCCCGAGCCGGAGCTGAGGGTGCTCAGCACCGAGGTCCGTACCGCGATCGAGCAGGGGCGGCACGGTGACGCGGCCCGAGGACTCAACACGCTGCACGACCGGATCGACCGGCAGGCCCTGTTCCAGCGGCTCGACTCGTACCGGGCACATGTGGACGCCGGGCACCACCGCACCGCACAGCTGGGCATGGACAAGTCGACCTGGTTGCGACACGCCATCGACATCGAGCGGGCGACCGCCGCCGGGCACACCGACGAACTGCACCGGCTGCTCAACGCCTACGAGAACAGCCTCGCCGGCAAACTGGCCGAACAGAAGCTGCACGACCGGGTCGTACCCGATGGCACGCCGGGCCGTTCCCCCGACGAGGCCGGGTCGACGGGCGACCTCGACGAGTTGCAGGCCCGCCTCGACGCGCTGCGTGGCGACCACGCCCCCGACCCGCGGCTCGCCGGCCTGGAGCTGGAGCTGCGCCTCGCCAACCTGCGCGGCGCCGACGGCCCCGACGTACCGCTGCCCCAGTTTCCGGAGCCGCCGACGCTGCCGCCCGGCGGCGTCGAGGACCTGCAGAAACGCCTGGACGCGTTGCGCGGCGACAGCGCGCCGGACCTGGATCTCGCCGGCCTGGAGCTGCGCCACCGGCTGGACGCGCTACGGGGCACCGACCCGAACACCCCGCCGGTCGATCTCGAGGATCTGCCCGACGTACCGACGCTGCCGCCCGGTGCTCTCGACGACCTGACCGACCGGCTCGCCGACCTGCGGGCCCACCGGGATGACATGATCGGCATGCCGCCGGCCGAGCGGGCCGAGTGGAATGCCGAGTTCGCCCGGGTCGGGGACGAGGCGGCCGACGCGGACGTGCTGGCCCGGCACGAAATGCGCGTCACGGCCCTGGAGCGTGAGGCCCGCCTCGCGGAGCTGCGCGACGGTACCGGCCCACTCTCCGCCGCCGAGTACCGGGCCTGGCAGGACGCGCTCGTCCGGGCGGGCGACGATCAGGCCGGCATCGACCACGTGCTGTCCCGCTACGCCGCCCGGCTCGACGAGCACCAACTGGACAGCGTCACCCAGATCAACGCCGCGCTCACTTCCCCGGACCACCTCCGCCCGCTCGACTCCCGGCTGGACGAGGCCCTCGGCGGGCTGTCCCCTGGCCTGCGGGACTCGACCGCCACTCGATACACGACGCTTGGCGACCGGCTGGCCCAGCTCCGCGGGGCGGACGCCGCTACAGGGTCCGGTCGGGCCGCAGACGATCTAGCGACGCCCGGGCCGTGGGCCGGCGACCCGACGGTCGTCCACCGGCTCGATCAGCTGCCGAGCCCGCCCCGCGACCTACCGACGACCCGCCCCGGCGACACCACCCCGGCACCAACCACCCCGGCACCAACCGACCCGGCAGCAGCGGACCTACCGACAGGGACGAAACCGGCGGACACGCCGACCGCCACCAGACCATCGGAACCGTCGACGAGAACGCCGACGGTGCAGAAGCCGCACGGCGAAGCGGCGCGGCCGACACCGACGGCCGGCAACGAAGTTCTCGAACTGCCGGCACCGCAGCGCCTCGCCGACGACGTGTCCACCCCGCCGGCCGAGAACCTCGCGACGGCGCCGCGCGATCTGCTCGGCGACGGCCGACCCGCCGGACCGGCCCGGGTGATCGAGGTGGACGCCGAGCGGTGGACGCCGTTCAAGGAAGCTTTCCGCTTCGAGCCCACCACCGGAGGCCAGCCGCCGAAGGTGACCCGGCCGCCGGCCAGTGGCGAGCGGGTCGGCGTCGGCTATCGGCTCACCGTCACCGACCAGGACATGCACTTCGCACTCAGGCTGCACATCGACGCCGCGCCCGGTGTCACGGTCCGGGACATCGCCGACGTGAAGGCGCGCACCGTCGAAGGTCTGCAGCGGTACGTCAACGCGCCCCAGCAGAATCTGCCCGGTTGGGACGTGCCGATGCGGGTGACAGTGGACTTCGTCGACGACCCGACCAGGGCACACGGATCGATCACGATCGCCCCGGCCGGGACCCAGATGTCCCAGCAGACCTGGGCGACCGGCGCGTCACCGGCCAAGTACGCCCATGAGATCGTGCATCAGCTCGGCGCGAAAGACAGCAAACCACCGTCGAACGCGTTGTTGCACGGCGTCGACCGGGCGGAGCACGGCGACCTGATGGGCCACCACCCGCACGACGTCGAGGAGTTCGTGCTGAACCCTCGGGCGCTCAGCCAGATCGCCGCCGTACTGTCGCCGTACTTCTCGGGCTCCCCCGCCCCGCGTCCGGTGCCGGACGTCCGGACCGGCAACGTCGCCGCGGAGTCCTGGGCTTCCGGTGTGGACATCGCGCCCAGGGTCAGCGCCGCGGAAGTCACCGTGACCGCGCCGGGTGGCACCATGCAGATGACGGTCCTGGAGCCGACAACGACGATCGACAGCCCGCTGCCTGGCCTCTACAATAACCGGCCCGACCTGCTGTACACGCCGGACGCCATCGACGACCTCGACAGTTTGATCCGTGGCCTCGATCGCAGTGTCGCCGACGCGGTACGCGCCCGGGTGGCCGAGAAGCTGCCGCTGGTGGCGGGGCTGTCCAGGATCTCGGTGCAAACCGACGAGATCGGGCAGGCACTCCGCGACGATGGCGAGTCGTTCTTCACCACCGGTGGCCGCAGCTTCCACGTCCGCGACGGCCTTCTCGGTTGGCACCGGGTCACCGTCGCACCGACCTGGTCGCCGGCCGAGGCCAAGGTCATCGACCAGTCCGCAGACAAGGCGAAGTTCGACACCCGCAGCGACCAGGCCGCAGGGACCAAGCATGCGTCGGCCAGCGGCGGCTCCGGGTCGCTCGGTGCCGGCACCATGTTCCCGCAGCGGGTCGGCTACGGCGCCGGCGGCGCCGTCGACGTCGCCCTCTCCCGGCCGCTGGAGGCGTTCGAGAACGGCGTCAAGCTGACCGACTCGCACAACGTCCGCAGCGGCTCAGGCACTCACCTGGTGGCCGCGCCGGTCGGCTTCGAGATCGTCGTGACGGACCCGGCCAGGCCACTCACCGGCCCGAGGGCCGCTGACCGGCACGTCGGCGAGCCGGTCCGGGCCGACGTGACCTTCCGCAGCGTCGACGACATTGCCAAGGCCACACCTCGCGAACCTGACTGGATCGACATCGACCCGAGCAGACATACGTCGATGCTGGTCGAGAACCTTTCCCCGGTACGCATCCTGCGTGCGGGCATCGGGCTGGCCGACGGCACCGACCCGACGGGGACCTGGAACGACGTGGTCGAGGACGTACTCGTCCTGCTCCAGCCCACCAAGGCCGTCGGGCCGGGCACACTTGGGGCGGGGCAGGCCCGCGGCCTGTTCAAGGAGTCCGCCCTGATCGGCAACCTCCTGCCGGCCCTGGACACCGTGGTCCACCCGCCGACGATCACCAGCACCCACGGTGCGCACGCGCTGTCACTGGAACTCACGGCGACCATGCCGAAGCTGTCCATCCTGGCCGACGTCGCAAAGACCTCCTTCCGCTGGCAGCCGGGGCAGAATGAGGCGACAAAACTGGCCCATTCCAGCCGGGTCGGCATGGGCCTCTCCGCGGTCCCCGCCCGCTGGGCGTTCGGCCCCGGATACGTGCAGGCCCGGCTCTTCTGGGGCTTCCTGCGCTCGATGACCGCTTCTGCCAGCCACGGGGGCACGTCCCGGACCGGCACCGAGTTCAAGGACATCGCCAACGTCCTGGTGGAGGCGCACTTCCGGGTCACCGTGAACGCCGGGCTACGTGAGGTGCCGGGCAGCCGGTTGTTCGGCGAGGGCAAGGTCGCACCAATCACCGTGGATCTGGTGGTGCTCGGCCACCTACCGGCGGTTCGGGTCGCTCAACTGCTCCATGACAGCAGCGTGCTCATCCCCTCCCCGACGCGGTGGTACGTGCCGCCGTACGCGCTGGGCGGTGGTGGACGGTCCGTGATGTACGGGCTCAGCGGGTTCCAACAGCTCTACCTGGATGTGACCGGGCTGATCCGACGCATCGAGGGTGGCTTCCTACCCGAGTTCGGCAGGTCCGGCAAGGTCAAACGTATGGCTACCAGCCGCGCGGCGATCGAACGGCAGGCCAACCAGGACGCACTGGACCAGGTGCTGTCCGTGCCCGGGTTGCGGCAGGGCAAAGGCGCTCTGCTCAAGACCGGTCTGATCGCCGAACTCAGTCGCACCAAGAAGATCGGCACCCGGCACATCATCGTGCACGTGACGGCCAGCTACACCAGGGCCTTCCAGCACCTTGGCACCAGCAAGGGCGACGCGGTACGGACCACCCACACCGACGCCTTCCAGGAGAAGATCAGCGCCGGCAGCCAGTGGCGAGGTGCCGTGGCGTTCGAGGGTGGTGGAATCTTCCGGCTGACCGGCAACGTTGCAGGCGCCTTCGTGCCCGCAGGTGCGCTGGAACTGCGTGGCCGATTCGATCGGCAGAGTGGCGCGCAGCTCGGCGGTCAGGAGAGCCGACTCAACGGTGGCACCCCGGACTCCCAGGCGTTCGGCAACGACCTGCAGATCACCGTGCAGGTGTACGCGTACACGAAGCGCCTCGGCCCGGACCCGAAGTCCCGCGTCAAGTTCGGGCGGGTGATGCACCAGCGGTTGCCCCGGCCGGTCATCGACTCGACCCGGGTGGTGAGCCCGACCCACGAGCCGGCCGCCCTGGTCGGCGGGAAGAAGTTCACCCGATTCCGACTGGTCGAGACCCGTCCGGTCACCGTACAGTTCGACAACGCCTCGGTGCTGGCCCAGCCGACAAGTATGCCGACCACGATGACGCCGCGGCCCGATCCGTTGGCGGTCGACCGGCGCACCCAGCTCCAGCTGACTGAGCTGCGCGACTGGGTCGACACGGGGCCGAAGACGACCGTCAACCGCTGGCTGTCGGTGGAGGACTTCCCGGGTAGCGCCTTGATCGCCGTGTTGGCCAGGGATGCGCTCCACGCCGCTCAGCGCTACACCGACACGGAGTCCCATACCAAGTTGGGGGGTCTGCGCGGCACCGACGGGTTGGTCGAGGGAATGCCGCTCTGGGCCAAGTTGATCGACCGGCTTGGCGAGTCGCGGCAGATCCACGGCCTCGCCCCGATGCTCGACGGCGTGTGGCAGGTGGACCGTCTCACCTCTGCCGAGGACGGCGCCGCCACCGACCTGGCCATCGCGGTCGCGTTGACCAATCCGACGGTGCTGCCGGCGTACGCCAACATAACCAACGAATCCGCCTCGGTCGGATCGGTCGAGATCAGCGCCGCCAGGACCGTCGAGCAGCAGCTCGCGTTGCGCGCCAACTACTCAGCGAACGTCCGTAAGGTCGGCACCAGCAACGACGACACGCACGGCGGCGGCGCGGTGTTCCCCGCCACGTACGAGAAGGTGCTCTACGCCGGTTCGAAGCGCGACACCAAGAGCGTCGGTGGCGCGATCGAACGCAACGTCAACAACCGCAAAGGACGACAGCGGTCCTTTCTGGTCGCCTTCGACATGCGGGTATCCGCAGCGGTGGAGATCACCAACAACCCGGACCGGTACGCCGTCATCCCACAGTCGCTGCGCAGCGGCGAGTGGCTGCACCACCACAAGTCGGTGGCCCGGCACGGCACCATCACCAACGCGATCTTCCTGCGGCTGTCCGCCGCCACCATGGTGAAGCTCGGCCTACTGCCGAAGTTGGCCGGAGACCCCGGCACGATCAGCCAACCGTGGCTGCCGACGATGCCTCCGTTGCTGACCCTGCCGCCCGGACGCGGCCCCGGCCTGGGCCTCTACTCCTTCGACGAAACCCCGACCCTGACCGAGTCGATGACCACCGTGCTCCGGTCGGAGGCGGCCAAGCTCGGCCCTGACAAGGGCAGGGTCAAGGGTCTGCTCGACATGCTGCAGGGCCGGATCACGAACCGGTCGATCGGCAAGGTCTCCGACTCGCTGTCCCGCCCTGGGCTCGACGACCCGATGCTGAACCGCCGTCGCCTGCTCTACCTGTTCACACCCGAGGGGCAAGCGCAGCACTGGCCTGCCATGGCCGACGGCGGAGTCTCGGTGCTGCACATGAAGCCCGGCCGGATGACGCAGCACTCACGCGACGTACGCCTGATCGCCGAGCCCATCGGCGAACCGACGGTCCTGGGTTTCGTCGCCGACCACGAGGACCTCGACATCAAGACCACCCACACCAGCGAGCAGGGCGTCACCACCCAGCGGATGCACGGCAGCACCGCCACCCTCGGGGTCGCAGGCACCGGCGTCTCCAACCACAACGGCGAGAACCTCGCGGCCGGGGCTGGAGACACCGTCGGGCGGGTGTCCCAGGTGCTGAACGCGCAGAGCGACGGCTCTACCACGATCGACACGAACCTCAGCTCCGGTCGTGGGGTCAAGGCCAGACTGGAGATCAGGACCAAGTACACCCTGGCCATCTTCGACAAGGGCGTGCGCGTCGACGACGACCTGCTGGTGGTACACGACAAGGTGGTCCAGGACCGGTGGGCCGACGACCTCCGGCCGCTACGGTCCACGCCAGCGGGCACGCCTGTGCCGTACCAGATCACGCCGCCGGAGAAGTCGGCGCCTGGCTGGCGGACGTTCAACGGAATGCCGCTGCCACCGCGGTTCACCGCCGAGGATCTCAACCAGGTCGCCCGGGTGCAACGCCTCGTCGCGAACTTGCTGGCCGACGCCGCCAAGCGGCTGAAGACAACGGGGTACGCCGGCGCGCATCAGATCCACCAGAGCCTCACCCCGGAGATCCTGCTTCCCGGCCTGCCGAAGCTGCTGACCGCAGAGGGTCTCGACCTGCCACCGGCGGTCAGCGCCCAGATCTTCGGGCAGAAGGCGGGGATCAGGATCAAGCTGCTGCCCGAGAGTGCGTCGCTCGGCGGTGTCAGCTCCGGCGTCTACCGCGAACACGCGCTGCAACAGGGCGGTGGCTACAGCACCGGCACCAGCGTCATTACCCAGAATCTACGGATCCCCCGGGTTCCACTGATCGGGCGAGGCTTCGCCGATGACCCGTACCAGGCGTTGGAGGCCGGTGGGCCCGGCGTCGCCGCCGGTGACACCCAGGCCGCCGCCGAAAGCGGTGGCAACGCCACGAGCGACCTGGGCAACGTCAAGCCGGAAAGCCGCTCGGCCGCCGTCGACTACCTGAGCCGGGTCGAGGTCACCGTCTCGCTGTCGTATTCGCTGCTGCCAGCCAAGACGGTGACCAGCGCCAGCCAGCCGGACGAGTTGGTGAACGTATCGTTGCGGATGGGCCTGCATGACGCACGGACGGCGCTGCACATCCCGACCGACACCACCGGGCCAGCCAACGACTCGCCCGGCCGGGTCGCCGCCTTCGACGAGATCGTCGATCACGAGTCGAAGCTGGCCAAGGCGGCGGACAGTTTCGTTTCCGCCGCGGACAAACTCGACCAGGCCCGCTACGACGCGTACCTGGTCCCGGAAGGCAGCGCCGCACGCGTCGCCGCCGAGGCTACGTTGCCCGGGTTGCACCAGGAATGGGATCTGGCCGGGAATGCCTGGTGGGATCTGCTGCAACGGCACCACGAGCTGTTGGACGACTTCCGGCACCGGTACGTCGGGGTCCCCGAGGGCACCTCCGGCACCGACGCGGCCACCCTCGCCACGTACATCCAGAACGACAGCAGCCGGCGCACCCCGACCGACACCACCACCCACCAGCCCCCGACCGGCACCACGGGAAGACCGGCGGACGAGCCGCAGGCTCTCCCGACGCCGGGGGGTGGGTACTGCCAGCTCTACGCCACCGTCGGCAGTGCCCCCGAGTTGGTCGGCGCCCGGCTCGCCGCCGCGGGGCTCGGCTCGCCTGCCCTGCGTGCCTGGCTCGGTAGTCCCGAGGCCGTCCGCGCCCAGGTCACCGCCTGGGCTGCCCACGGGGGTGGGTTGGTGCCGCCAACCAGTCAACTCGGTCAGGCCGCAGACCTGCTACGCCTACTGGTCCAGCATCAGCTGCAGACCGTGGGCCCGGACGGCGTGCCAGCGGCAGCTCTGGAGGGGTACCGGAACAACCGGGTGCTGCAGTTGCGCACCGAGGTGAACGCGATGAACCGCGACACCCTGCTGGGCCGGCTGCGGGATGCGGGCATCACGAGGCTGCGCGACGCCGGCCTGCTACCGGTCACACACCTGCGCGATCTCTACCTCGACCAGCGAACCGCCGACCTGGTCACTGCCGGGTTGGACCGGGCGGCGGCCCGCGCCCACGCGGAAAGCCAGGTGCCCCTCAGGCCCACTACGGACGGCTCACCGCCCCGCGACCTGGCCGACGAGGCACTCTCGATGCGGGCCATGTTCGACTACCTCACCGCGAGCGGACATCCTGTCGGACTGCAGGCACTCTCCGACGATGCGCTGCGCGACCAGCTCATGACGTACCTGCTCAACCCGCTCCGACCGGCCGACGCCCGTGAGTTCTCCGCGCTCACCGAGGCGGTCCGGCGTTGGGAAGTCCACTGGCAGGACCCGGTCGGCGAGGCACTCGCGGGGCTACTGGCTGCCACATTGGACGCCCGGGTACGTATCCACGCCCCCGGACACGTCCAGACGATCGGCCACGACGAGGCGCCGCTGTTCGACGTGTACCGGCGGAGCGACCACTACCAGGCGATGGTGAACCAACGACCTTCGCCGGTGGAGTCAGCGCCGCCGGACGAGCAGCCAGTGGCCGAGTTGGACAATGTCAGCGGCCCTGCCGTCGATCCGAAGGGCGCCAAGCCGTTCGAAATCGATCCGCCCGGTCCGTCCGGCGGGAAGAGCACAAGCGGAGACGCGCTACGAACCCAGCAGATGCGCGTCAACCCCGCCTGGATGCCACTGTCCGACTTCACCCCCGAGATCTACGCCGGCCGCTCCGGTGCCCACTGGCACTACGTCGTCACCGAATCAAACGACATCATGATCGGCAGCGAGGAGATTCTCACCGTCGTCTCCGCCAGGCAGCTCGACGACCTCCACGCCGCCATGCGTACCAAGAACCCCGACCTCACCCTCGACCAGCTCAAGAACAGCATCAACCAACAAGGCCACCCCACCATCGGCGTACGCTTCGACAGCGACGGCCGCGCCTACGTGGGCAAGGGACGAATCAGCGGGGAACTACACCGCGACCCAGAAACCGGCCAATGGATCGTCGATGACAAGTCCGGTCGCTACATGAGCGAGAAGATCCGCCCCGGACTCGACCCCGGCGACGTGAAACGCTGGCTCGACGGCGTTGCCACAAGACTAGGCAACCACATGGGCGTACCCGTCGAAGCCCGCCCATACAAGCACACCACCGCCCCACCACCGGACGACCTGCGTACCCGATGGCGGGAGTTCAAGGCGCAGCGCCTGCAGGCCGAGGGCACCGATCCGGCGGCGGCCAAGATCCTCGCCAGCGGCCTGACTGCAGACCGCGCCGCCATGCTCGCCGACCTGGCGACGCAGCAGGCCACGCCCGCTGGCCCGGCCAAGACCGTCAACGCTGACCTGAGCACCGACGCTCCTGCGCCAGTCGCCCAGACCACGGCCGCTGCCGAAGCCACGGCGGCCACCGCACCGTCGAGGCACATCCCGCCACCTGGGCCCGACTACCGGATACTCCGCTCCGCCGATTCTGTGCACCTGGAGAAACTGCACGAAGAGGTGCGGCGGCTGGTCGCCACGAAGACCGACGACCAGGGCCGACTCGCGGCTGACATCTGGTGGGATGTCGCCAGCTTCGTCACCAACGCCCTCGAAGCACCACCAGTTCGAGCGATCCTGGGAGCCCGCGCCGGTCTTGAAGGTGCCTTCCGCATCCAGCACTGGACCATGGAGATCGCGACGGACCGCCCGGTAGACGAAGTCATGACGTGCCTGGTGCACGAGCTGGCACATCTCGAACAGTTCGCGGTGATCGCCCAACTGCTGGCCACCCGGTCCGGCGATCCGGCGACCGTCGGCCGGATAACCGGCCACCCCGACGTGCAGCGGGAACTGTGGGACCGGCGGGTGACCGACGACCCCAGATATCCGGCGATGCAGCAGGTGTGGGCCAGCCACATGGACCCGACCGCCCGTCATCTCAACGAGCTCTTCCTCCAGTTCAAGCTGCTGACCCAGGACGCCCACCAGCGGCTCTCGGCCGCCGAACGGCTCTACGAGTTTCCGCCCCGGGTGCTCGACCGGCTGCGCCTCGGCTTCCGGCTGCTGGATACGCAGAACCAGCTCGCGCCCATGCGCTACAACACTCAGCCAGCCGAAATGCAGGCGTTCCTGACCCAGCTGCGATACACGTCGCTGGGCTCGGTACACGACTGGAGCGGCACACCAGTCACTCAACTCGCACCGCCGGACGGCTACGAGTTGGTCGCCCTCGGTCGGGCAGGCAGTTTCCTGCGTCCGATCGGGTCAACCACCGGATCTCCACCGCGCTTCGCGCACCCGGAGCGGCCGCTGCTCGTCATCGAACTTCCCGACCCGGCCCGGGCAGAGCACGTGCTCACCGAGCTGGGCAGCAGACTGCCCGATCGAGCGCTCGTGGAGCTCATCATCCCCGGTCCGATCAGCGGGGGCAGGGCGATCGAGCTGTCCCGGCTGATCGGTCCGGACCAGCAAGTCGCGTTCGCCCCGCGCCTGATCGAACCACCCGGAGAGGAGTTGTCCGACCAGTTCGTGTCGTACAGCCGGCTGCACACCGCGACGCTGCCGGCGTTCGCCCGGTACGTCACCGTGCACGACACGCCGCAGTTCCCGCAGCTCGCTACCCCCGCGAGTGACCTGGGCAACCTCGGCCACGGCCGGTGGGCGATCCTCGGCGACGACTGGCAGGCCGTGTCCGTGGGCGACCGGGTCTGGGTGGGGCCCAAGGGCGCGACGCCGGTGATCATGGAGGGCGACCCACGGGTGATCATCGGTGTGCCGTCCCAGGACACTCCCTGGGCCGCCTGGCAGAACGGCATGTGGCTGGCCCGGATGCTGGCCGGACAGGAGGGCACCCCGGACGTCCCCAACGCCCGGGTGCACCGACCTGAAATGCAGCCGCCACCGCCGGTGCAGCTCGACGGCAAACTGGTGCACGCCGCGACGGAGCAGGACGCCGAGCTGGCTCGGCAGGTCACCGGCCTACCGGATCCCCTCGCCGCCCACGAGTACTCCTTCCCCACCCCGCACCCGCCGCTGGGGGTCGCGCCAGGCCAGGACCTCTCGTTCACGGTGCACCACCTGATCGACGCGCTTTTGGACGTGGCCGACGTGCCGGTGGCCGAGCGGGACGTCGCGGTCCTCCTCGACGAGCTCACGAAGCTGGCCGGCACGCTCGGCCCCACCGGCCCGGACGCACTGCGGAATCTGCTCGCCGCCGGCTACCTGGCCGCGCGGGCGTACGGCATCGGCGGGTTCGGTCCCCGGAGGCTCACTGCGGCGTACCAGACGCTACGGCTGCTGGAGCCCACCGGGCCTCTGGGCTCGGGGCCGCAGGCAGCGGCCGACCTGCTCTCCTGGACCTACGGAGCCAATGTGGACAGCTGGGCCGGTGACCTTCCGGTACGACTCATGCAGGTGCTGGAACACGTGTTGGAGCAGGGCGTCGGGTTGACCAGGATCACCCAGCTGACCGCAGCCGCCACAGCGGACGCGGAGCGGATCCGCCTCCTCCTCGCCGGGCTTCAGCAGGTGAATCCCGGCGTCTGGGTCACCGCCGGCGTCGGCCCGCAGGCCGCACCGCTGTCAACCGGCGGCGAGCTCGTGCTGGCGTACCCAGCCGGTCCTCAGCTACAGCTGGCACCGCCGGGCAGCACACCGGTCGACAACACCGACCACGTTTCCACCTCGGCACTGGCGCTCCTCGGGGATCAGGCCCGCACCCGGCTCCACCCGGATGGTGGCCTGGACGTCCGGGTACAGCTGGTGCCGGTGACCGACGCACCGGTCACCCGGAACGACTTCTACTTTGTCCTGGACGAGCTCGCGAGCCTGAACGAACGGCTGGGCTGGCAGGTCGTGCTGGGCGATCCGGTACACACCGACGGCAACCCGGTCGAGTTCACCGAGCCGACACCGGACAAGCCCTCGCCGGCCGCACCACCGACTTCAGCCTCTGCCGGCGATCTGGTCGACCAACGTCGCTGAGCAGCTCGTCACGGTCACCCCGGCGTGCTGCCGGTCACGCCACACCCGCTCAACACCCGCTGCAGTTGCCGGGTGGCATTGTGGGTGCGCGACTTCACCGTGCCCGGGGGTACGCCAAGCACCCCAGCCACCTCACGGTGGGTACGGTCCTGGTAGTAGACCAGGAGCAGCGCCTCGCGGTGCACGGCCGAGAGGCTGCGCAGCGCCGGCTCCAGCGCGACCCGGTCCAGGGCTGCGTCGAAGAGGTTCTCCGCCGGCTGCCAGGCCATGGCGGTGACGTCCTCGCTGACCTCGGCGGGGCGGGCCGTCACCCGCCGGGCCTGGTCGATGCTGAGGTTGTGGGCGACCCGCGACAGCCAGGCCTGCGGCGATCGGGCGCTGGCCACCGAGGCCAGATTGCGCCAGGCCCGCAGCAGCGTTTCCTGGACCAGGTCCTCGGCGCGGTGCGGATCGCCGTGCATCAGACGCCGGGCGTACCGGTGCAACGCTGGCCGGCTCTGCGGCACCAGCACCCGCTCGTACCAGGTGACCAGGTCGGCGTGGGTCGGCCGACGAACGCCCTCGATGGTCTCCATCGGATACCTCTTTCTCTGGCCGTACGAACCGGTCAGGCCACCGAACCGGCGGCGGGCACGTCGGACGCGGTGAGGCGCAGCAGGTCGTCGGTCGACGGGTCGGCGAGATCGGCCACCCGCTGCGCCTGGTGTTCGGTCATCCGCTGAAAGATCTGGCGCGCGGCGCGACCGTTGCCGAACCCGTGGCCGTGGTTGATCGCGGCGAACAGGTCGTGAACGGCGGCACGCGCGTCGTCGGCGAGCTGGTACTCGTGCTGCCGGCACTGGGCCTCGACGATGTCGGTCAGCTCGGTGGACCCGTAGTCCTCGAACGTCAGCGTCCGGGAGAACCGGGAGGCCAGGCCCGGGTTCGAGGCGATGAAGCGACTCATCTCCAGGGGGTAGCCGGCCACAATCACCACCACGTCGTCGCGGTAGTCCTCCATCAGCTTGACCAGCGTGGCGATGGCTTCCTGCCCGAAGTCGTTGGTGTGACCGGGTGGAACCAGCGAGTAGGCCTCGTCGATGAAAAGAACGCCGCCGAGTGCCCGACGGAAGACCGCCTGGGTACGGGGTCCGGTGTGCCCGACGTACTCGCCGACCATCGTGGTCCGGTCGGCCTCGACGAGGTGGCCGCGTTCCAGCATGCCCAACGCGGCGAGCAGGCGGCCGTAGAGGCGGGCCACAGTGGTCTTGCCGGTGCCGGGGTTGCCGGCGAAAACCAGGTGCCGGCTCAATGGCGGCGCGGCGAGCCCGGCCTCCCGGCGTCGGCGTACCGTCTGCATGAGTTTGATCTGTGCCTGCACATCCTGCTTGACCCGGTCCAGGCCGACCAACGCGTCCAGCTCGGCCAGCAGATCCGGCAGGTCGGCCTCGGTAGGTCGGGTCGCCTCAGTCGGGGCTGCGTCGGCCGGCACGGCACCACCGGTGGCCGGAGCCCCGGCCGCCGTCGGAACGCCGGGATCACCGCTGGCTGCCAGCGCTGCCGGCGGCAACAGCGACCTGGCCACCTCGGTCAGCCGGATCTCCTCGAAGACCGGCTGGGCCTGCGGGTCCACATCGACGTCGAGTTCGGTGTCGCGGATCCGGGCGCGCACGATGGCCGGTGTCGCCCCGGCCCCGACGTGGATCGCCGGGTACGCGCTGTCGGTGAAGACGCAGTCGACGTACCGGCCGCCACCGCCCTCGGCGACGAACAGCGCATTCTTCGCGCCCGCCGTGCACCATGTGTCCGTTACCTGCGGGCTGGCACCGGTCCACACCACGATGCCGGAGCCCTCGGCGTCGCGCACCGCGCACCGATCCACGGTGCCCCCGCTGTCCCGCTCGAAGACGATCCCGGCGGTGCCGGCCCGGTCGATACGGCAGTCGGTCAACTCCACGGCGGCACCGACGCCGACCTGAACGCCGGCCCGGCCGCTGGCGTCGACCACGCAGCCGGTCAGTCGCACCGGCCGGTCCGAGCCGACGACCACTCCGTTGCGATTGCCGGCCAGCACGGTGCCCGTAGCCGTCACCTCGGCGTTGTCGGCGGTGCTCACCCCGGCGAGCCCGCAGCCACGCACCCAGCCGCCGGTCAACTCGACGTTACCTGCCCCGATGGCGTGCAGCCCGTGCTCCGCAGACGGCCCCACCAGGGCACCGGCGGCGGTCAGCCGGCCGGTGCCGCCGACGTGCAGCACGCTGTACGTCGAGTCGCCCAGCACGGTGTCGGTGAGCGTCACCGTACCGCGATCGGTGACGAAGATCCCGTTGCCGGCACAGCCGCGCACCGATCCGGCGGAGATGCCGACCTCGGCCTCGTCCCGGCACACCACCCCGGTCGCGCCTGCCCGGTCCACGTCGCAGCGGGTCAGGACCAGCTGCGACCGGTCGGCGGCGACCACGCCCGCAGCGGCCGAATCGGTCAGCCGGCACCCCGTCAGTTCCATCCGCGCCGCCCCGAAGGCGAACACCGAGTCTCCGCCACTACGGCTCACGGTGACGTCCAGCCCGATGACCGTCGCCGACTCTTCGACACGTATCCCGTTGCGTCCAGCGGCGACGACCGTGCAGCGGGCCAGCTCGACCCGGGCGGTGCCACGTGCCCGTACGCCGGATCCGGTGACCGAGTCGATCCAGGTGTCGCGCAGAGTGGTCTGCGCCGACCCGCCGGCCACCACACCGATGCCGTCTACGTTGGTGATGACGCAGTGCTCGAGCAGGACCACCGCACCACCGGTGGCGTACAGGCCGGCCAGCCGGGCACCGGTCAACCGGCAACCGCGCAGCACCGCGCGGGCCTGCCCGCTGACTTCGATCCTGCCGCCACGCAGGTCGCAGCCGACGAGTTCGGCGCTGCCGTCCTCGATCCGCAGCAGCGGATCACCACAATCGGCACCGGCCAGCATCAGGTCGGTCAGCGTCGCCGCGGCGGTGATCCGCACCGGGGTCCGCGGCACCAACGACACGGTGCCCGGTCCTCGCTCGGCCCGGACCAGCACTGCGGTGTCGATCAGCAGTTCCTCGTCGTACCGGCCGGGAGCCACCAGCACGGTCTGCCCGGCCGAGGCTGCCCGCAGGCCGGCCGCGATGCTCTGTGCGGTGCCCCGTTCGCCGGGCGCCACCCGGACGATGTCCGGGTCGGCGCCCGCCCGGCGGCCGCTGAGTCGCACCATCCTCACCCTCGCCGAGCACGATCGGTCGTCCCGGTGCTCACGGCTTTCCGCTACGCACGAGTTGGGCTGCATCCTCGGCGCGACTGCCGAACGGATCGTCGGCCTGCTCCACCGCCAACCGGCGACGCCTGCTCCTCGCCCGGTACCGGCTCCAGAGGCGTCCACCGGCGAGCAGCGCCCCGAACGCGGTCAACACCGCCAGCACCACCGGCCAAGAGACCGGCTGGGGCCGCTGCACCGGCTCGACGGCCGTGGCGGGCGGCCCGCCGTCTACCAGCCGACTGGTGACCGCCGCGTACGGATCGAGCCGCCCGACGCCCTCCGGGCCGTCGACCGCCCGGTCGGCGGCGGTCGCGGCGAGTTGCTGGCCGACCTGTCCCGGGGACAGCCCGGGCCTGGCCGATCGCACCAGGGCCGCCGCGCCAGCGACGAAAGCGGCGGCGTACTCCGTACCGGTGCCGACGTAGGCCCCGGTGCCGGCGGCGCCGATGCTACGGATCCCGGTCGCTGGCGCGAGCAGGTCCACCGAGCCGGTCGGGTAGTCGCTGACCTCTCGCTGGTCGGGGCCGAGACCGCCGACGCGGAGCAGTCCGTCCCCCGGGGCGATCGCCGGTCCGGCGGACGGGGCCGGCACCACCACGAGCACGCCCCAGCCGACCGCCTCGTCGACCGCCGAACGAATCGTCGTGTCGGTGACGTCGACAGAGCCACCGAGCAGAATCACCTTCGCGCCGGTGGCCACCGCGACCTCGATGGCGGTGACGGCCGCCGGCGGGCTCGCCGGGAGTCCCTGGTCCACCAGCCGCACCGGGACGACCACGGCCTTCGGCGCCACCCCGACCAGTGCGCCGTCCTTCCCGTCGTCGGCGGCGACGATACCTGCCAGCGCGGTGCCCGAGCCGACGCAGTCGGTGTCGCCCAGGCCGTTGCCGGCGACGATGTCCGCGCCTCGGCCGAGCCGGTCATCGAGTTCCGGCCGGCCCCCCGCGACACCCGAGTCGACGACGGCCACCCGGACGCCGGCGCCGGTGGTGGTCGGCCACGCCCGCTGCGGCGCCACCAGTCGCTGTCCCCAGTTCGAATCCGCTGGCGGGGCTGCGACGGCGGTCGGCCGGCAGGCAGCGCGGTCGGATGCCGCCGAGCCGGAGCTTGCCGCCGAGCCGGAACCCGCCAGCTGACCGGCGACGGGCACACCGCCGCGCACCGGTTCGCTGGCCGGATCCGCCTCGCCGTTGGCGGGATCCGCCCCGCCGACGACCGGATCTGTCGGCCTGGGCGATGAGGTCGCGCCGGGTGCCACAGCCGCCGTCGTGGTGGGTAGCGGGCCGTGCCGCAGACCGGTGCCGATCGCGTCCCAGGGCAGCACGAGGTGCCAGCCCTGGTTCAGCTGCCTGGGATCGGTCAGCCAGCCGCCGCCCGGCTGCTGCCGCCCGGTGTTGAGTTCCAGAATCTCACCCGCTCGCTCGGCATCGCCGAGGAACCGCTCCGCGACCGACCAGAGGGTCTCCGGCCTACCCTGGTACGACGCCATCACCGTGTAGTAGAGGACGTACGGTTGCTCCTGCGGATCGCCCTGCGCGGCCTGCGCGGGCCGACGCTCGGTGACCGTGTCCGTGGTCGCCGCCGTCACCGCAACGAGCGTTACCAGGCCGGCCAGGGCCGCCCTGGCCAGCGGCCCGGTCACCAGTTGGTCTTTCGGATCAGCGCCCAGTCGTGATCGTCGCTGGACCGGCAGCCGAACACCTCGAGCCGAAGGTCCGGCGTTCTGGCGGCAACGCCGGGAACGTCCAGGCAGAGGTTCGAGGCGGTGTTGACCAGCCAGTAGTACTGGACGTCGCCGGACTTCACCGTGGGCTGCAGCCGCCAGTACTGGTTCTCATCGTCGAAACAGCCGGTCTCGTTCAGCGGCGTCGCCGGCGAAACCGAGCCCTTGCCAGGCAGGTCCAGGCAGTACTGGGAGGTGACGCTGCGAATCCAGTACAGCTGGTTCCCCGAGCCGTCGACTCGGCGCGGGACGAAGGCGTACTCCTGGTTGTCCGGGGTGTGCGGGTAGCAGAGGTTCCGGAGGACCGGCCCGTCGCGTGGACCGGGACCGACACCCGGAACGTCCACGCACATCTCGGTGCCGAGGCTGTGGATGAAGTACGGCCCGTACGGACGGTTGGTTCCATCGGCGTCCGAGGCCTTGACCGGCGGCTGGTCTGAGTCGGTCTGCACCGGGGTGGTCGGCTTCGTCGCCGTCGGGGAAGGTCGCGTGGGTGGTGCGGTCGTCGGGGCGGTGCTCGCCTCCGGAGATCGCTCGGCCCCGGTGGTCGGGCTCGTCGACAGAGAGGCCGACGGCGACGGTGAGGCCGGCGGGGCCAGCCGAGGATCCTTGCCGTACTCGGTCTCGAAACGGCCCACCTGCTCGGTCAGGGCGACAATCCGTTCACCGCCCGGCACGTCGGCCAGCGACCGGATCATCGGGTCGCCGCGCAGGAACGCGGCCAGCGCGAGCGGGTAGTCGTCCGGGCCGGTGCCAGGCACGGCTTCCAGCAGCGCGCACATGGTCTCGCCGAGGGCCGGCACCGCCGAAGCCGGGGTCCATGGTGAGGCCTCCGCCGACGGCCGTACGTAGGCCACCCACACCTCGGGCAGGAACTGCGCGATGCCCTGCTCACCAGTCGGGCCGAGTCGCTGCGGGTCGAACTCGGAGGCGGCCATGAGCTGCGCGGCAACCCGAGCCGGCGGCAGCTGCGGGCAGACTGCACCTGCGGCCTGGATCGGCTCGAGGAACGCGTCGGGCACCGGCAACGGCGCGGCCCGGGTGACCCGCTGCGCAACCGCTGATTCGGTGGCCTCGGGTGCGGCCTCTCCGATCCCGCCGAAGGCCGGCTGCGACGCGTACCAGACGGCGTACCGCTCCACGGTGTCGACGTATTCCAGCGCACCAGCCGGCATAGCGCCGGCCTCGACGACCGGCTCGACGCCCACCCGATGCGCTGCCAGGGCCAACTGCCACCGGTCGCCGCCGAGCTCGAGCACCCGGAGCTGGCCGACCAGTTGGCACATGTGGTGGGCGAGCGCGGTGACGCTGGCCTGCTTGTCGCTCGGCCGCGCCCCGTCCCACGGTGCCCACTTCTGCCACACGGTCGGCATAAGCCCTGCGGTGCCCTGCCCGCCGACGGCCTGCACCGCCTCGACCGGGGTCGCCGAGAACCGGGACGCGGCCATCACCTGACCAGCCAGCCGCGCCGGGGTCAAGGTGGGGCACGCCTTGGCTGCCTCGGTCAGCAGCCGGACATCCGCGTCGGAGACCCGGGTGCCGGGTAGTGGCACCCCGGCATCGGCCGGGCTGGGTGCCACGGAGGCGGTGAGGGCGACCATCGCGACCAGGGCGAGGGCTGCACCCATCAACACCCGATAGCGGCTTCTGGTCGGCATGCCCGTTCCAATCGTCTCGCTCACACCGCCACCACGCCTTCTCAGCCTTGCCCAACTGGACTTCACCGAACCTACCCAAGGTGGACGTCAGACCACCCGAAGTGGACCTTTTGCAGGCTAGACGCCGACAATGTGGAGTACAGGCGATTGAATGGGCTCACTGGTGAACATTGCATGAATCGACGAAACCCGGGTCGTACCCACGACGGTCGGACCCGACGGTGTCCGCGCCCCTCACCCGCTGCGAGTCGATGGCCCCCGCCGGCGGCAGCGGGTCACGCCCGGCCTCGACCTGGACCTCCTCCCGCAGTCGACGATCCGCTCGGTCACCCGCCGCCACTCCCACCTGCGGTACTGCCCGTAGACGGTCTCCCACGGCGGGAAGTCCGCCGGCAGCTGCCGCCACGAGCAGCCAGTCCGCATTACGTACACGATCGCGTCGGCGATGTCCCGACGCGGAACCTTCTGCGGACGACCGGGGTCCTTGATCAACGAGAGCATCGGCTCGATGAGCTCTCACTGGGCGTCTGTCAGGTCCGAGGGGTAGGTAGGGTACGCGCCACACCAGTTTCATCGACCTAAACGACTGCAATATCTGAACCAATCCAACGCTCCCGGTCGGATCACTGCCGTACGCAGCCAGCAACTCGGCCAGCAGCTCAGCTGATCCACCGAAGCGCTCATCCACCGCCGTCGGCACGAGATCCCACTCACGTGGGGCGACCGCCACTCCGTCCCAGTCCGCCAGCACCGGCCCGATCCCGGCAACGCGCAGCACGTTGGCCAGCTGCGCATCCCCATGCACAAGACCAGCAGACCCGAGCCCGAACTCCGCCGCCGCCAACGCCTCCTGCAACTCGGTGGCCCTACCGAACAGCCACTGCCGGTCCGACTCCCCGAGCCCGGGCAGGCCCTCACCGCTCTGCGGGAGGCGGACCTTCGCCCGTGGGGACAGGCGTGGTGCAGCGTGGTGCGGCACCGACCGCCCTTCCGCGATGGTCAGTTGGGTTGACGGGCAGTGGGGTGATGATTCGGATGGTCGGACGCTGCTGGCCGCTCGGCTGCTCGAACACCCGGAGGCCGCCTTCCGGTCCGGTGCGCTGAGTGCCGCGGCGGGCGCGGACGTCTACCTGCCAGCCGCTGATCTTGCCGTATTCGCCTTGACCCGGCTGGGCGATCCCAGATGCGTGGCGCCGCTGCTGGACCGGTTAGAACGCCCCCGGCTCGGGTTTGCGCTCAACAACCATCACGGGGGCGGCTGGTGGACCCGGCCACCGGGCATCCTGGACGTGTTGAGCGGGGTGCCCCAGTACGCGACACAGCTACTGCCCGCGGTGCGGGCGCGTCTGCGGACAGCCAAGACGTTCGACGAACGACGCACCTTCACCCGAGTCCTGGCCGCGTGGGGCAGCGCGTCCGCCACGGCGGTCGAAGATTTGCTCGACCTGCTGGACGGCGACGCCGTCGTCTGGGCGCTGCACGCGTTGGCGGCCGCCGGTCCCCCCGACGGGGCGGCGATTCCCCTGGCCCGGATCCGCCCCCTGGCCACGGACGGGCGGCTGCCCGCCTCGGCCAGGCACACGGTGGTCCGGGCGTACTGGCGGTTGACCGGAGACGCCCAGCCCGCGCTGGACCTGCTCGTGCCGCAGCCTGACGACCGGTATCACGAAGCGCAGGCCCTGGACTTTCTCGCCGAACTGGGAGCGGACGCCCACCGGTACGCCGATCGTGTCCGCGCCCTGTTGCACAGCGCCGACCACCCGTGGCTCACGGCCTCGGCGGCGACAGCGCTGTGGCGGGTCACCGGCGACCCTTCCGACTCGGTACGCCCACTCGTCGCCGTGGTCCGTCGGCTAACCGAACACGGCCGGGTCTGGCCGCCCACGATCCGCGCCATCGGCACACTCGGCGAGATCGGTCCACCGGCCGCCGATGCCCTGCCCGTACTACGCCAGGCCGTGGCCGGTGACCGACGTCCGGTCGACCCCGGCCAGTGGGACAGCATCGCCCGCGACGACGAACTCCAGCACGTCACCGCAGTCGCACTACGCCAGATCGAAGACAGGTGACGCAGTCAGCGCCGACGGTGGCTGCGGGTGATACCCGTACGGAGAACGCCACGCCGCAAGGTGGTGAACCCACGGGAGCTGTCGCCGATGAAGACGTGTCGGACGGAACGTCGGACGTCATTCCCGAACTGGGTGCTCGCCTGATAAAACCACAAATCCGACAAGAAACACAAAGCGAACCACTAGATTTTGTCGACAACCATCTATTTTGCCAGCTCACGCGGTGGGCCGCCTGGGACTCGAACCCAGAACCCGCGGATTAAAAGTCAGCAATTCAGGATGAATGTGGACCATTTACGTTCGGTGACCAACCCTGTTGCGGTGGTCCTAGCGGTTGACGTTGCGTCCAGCGGCGTAGGTGCTGGTCCTCGCGGCAACTGCGGACCGCAACGACCGAACAGGCAGCTACATTGGGTCAGAATCCGGGCACCCGGCCGTGAGTCCATCCACACACCGAAACATCCGAGCACCCAAGGAGCACCCACAGCCGATCGGTGTCCACGCCTGACCGAACGGCCAACCGTCGTCGCATAGGTTTCCTACGAAGCTTGACGATGGTCACGTCGCCATCCTCAGCGTCTGACAGGCGGACCGTTGAAGGGAAGCCACCGTTGACCAACCCGACCGTCCGCTCAATCGGCAGGGCAGCAGACTTTAGCTAGACGAGTAGTTCCGAAGTCAGGGGTCGATGTCCGGGCATGAGGAGAGGGCATCCAAGATCATGTTGTGACGCAAGACCTGGACACCCTCTTGACCGCACTGTACGTGAAGATCGACGACAGCATCCGCACACCCCGGTGGCGCGGCAGACCACCACTGCTGACCGACTCCGAACTGGTCTGCCTGGCCGTGGCACAGGTCCT
>NZ_JBHMIM010000059.1:0-39898 GCF_048060115.1 Micromonospora sp. LOL_023 | reverse complement strand
CTCGCCGACGTCGGCCTCGACCCCGCCCTGTACGCCCGGGTCGCCGAGCGCCTCGACGAGCAGGTCCGCTCAGCACGGGAGTGGCGCGACCAGATCAACACGTACTTCTTCCGCAAATCCGGCGTCCCGGACGCCCACGGCCACCGCATCTTCTGATACTCGCCTCCCGAACCGCTCGGACGGCCCTGCCGCAGTCCCGAGCACCGACCGGCTGCGCAATCGGCGAGATGCGGTGGCGGGTAACCGAATGCCAAGGTCGTTCGAGGCTGACCGCACTAGGAGGATCGATGACAGTGACCACGGCACCGTCCCAGGAAGAAATTGTCCGGCGCACGGTTGAGCTTGTGCCGACCATTGCAAAAAACGCAGCCTGGGCGGACGACAACCGACGGCTCCACGAAGACACGATCGACGCGATCGTCGGTGCCGGGCTGTTGAGACTCCGGGTCGCACACCGATACGGCGGCTACCAGGCCAACATGCGCACCGTCGTCGATACCATTGCCGAAGTCGGCCGCGGTGACGGTTCGGCCGCCTGGACGACTGCGGTATGGACAATCTGCTCCTGGCTGGTGGGGCTGTTCCCGGACGAGGCCCAGGACGAGGTGTTCTCGACTCCTGACGCACGGGTCTGCGGACTACTCAGCCCGGGTGGCGCTGGAACTCCGGTGGCCGGCGGGCTGCTCGTGAGTGGACGGTGGGCGTTCAACACCGGTGCCTCGCAGAGCGACTGGAACTCACTCGTAGTGGTCGCACCCGGACCAAACGGTGAGATGTGGCCGGTGATGACGCTGGTGCCGACCAGGGACCTGCAGATCGTGGACGACTGGCACACCGTCGGCCTTCGCGGCACAGCCAGCGTCACCACCGCCGCACAGGACCTGTACGTCCCGCAACACCGGATCCTGCCGCTGGCCCCGGTACTGCAGGAACAGTGCGCATCGCAGCTCAACGCCGACGTTCCGATCTTCCGGGTGCCTATGCTCCTGACCGCTGCGACAACGACGGCGGGCACCGCGCTCGGGCTCGCCAAGGCCGCTCGGGACGCGTTCCTCGAGCGCCTGCCGGGGCGGAAGATCACGTATACGAGCTACGACAGCCAGCGTGCCGCCCCGCTCACCCACCTGCAGGTCGCCGAGGCGGCCCTAAAGATCGACGAGGCCGGTTTCCACGCCTACCGCGCCGCGGACCTGCTGGACGGCAAGGGAGTCTCCGGCGAGGCATGGTCCATTGTCGAACGGGCGCAGGTCCGCGCCGACCTCGGTCGCGCGGTTCAACTGGCCAAGGAGGCGATTGACATCTACCGGACCGCCAGTGGAGCGTCGTCGATCTACCAGCACGTGCCGATCCAGCGGATAGCCCGAGACATGGAGGCGCTCAGCCTCCACGCGATACTACACCCGGACACCAACTACGAGTTGTACGGCCGCATCCTGTGCGGGTTGGAGCCCAACACCGTCTACATCTAGCTAGTGTCCTGCGCCTTAAATCCGCTAAATGAGTCTGTACCTGGTACATGCCACGAACGGGACGCCCCAAGGCCGAGCTGACGTTGAGCGATGCTGACCGTGCCCAGTTGCTGCGTTGGACGCGGCGGGCGAAGTCTTCGCAGGCCCTGGCGTTACGGGCGCGGATCATCCTTGCCTGCGCCGAACCGGGCGCCAGTAACAAACAGGTGGCCGTCGACCTGGGATGTTCGGCACCGACGGTCGGCAAATGGCGTGCCCGGTTCGTCCGTCACGGCCTTGACGGGCTGGCCGACGAAGACCGCCCGGGCCGGCCCTCATCGGTAGCGCTGGACCAGGTCGAGGAGGTGATCGTGGCGACGTTGGAGTCCAAGCCGGACAACGCCACGCACTGGTCACGCCGGTCGATGGCGTTGAAGTCCGGGCTGTCGCGTTCGACGATCGGGCGGATCTGGAAGGACTTCGGCCTCAAGCCACACCGCGCGGACACGTTCAAGCTGTCCACCGATCCGCTGTTCGTGGAGAAGGTCATCGACGTGGTCGGGCTCTACCACAACCCGCCCGAACGGGCGGTGGTGCTGTGCGCCGATGAGAAGTCCCAGATCCAGGCTCTGGATCGTTCCCGACCGGTGCTGCCGATGATGCCGGGCATACCCGAGCGGCGCAGCCACGACTACCTGCGTAGCGGCATCACCACCCTGTTCGCGGCGTTCAACATCGCGGACGGGACCGTCATCAGCGAACTACACCGCCACCACCGGGCCACCGAGTTCAAGAAGTTTCTGGCCACCATCGACAAGACCGTGCCCGAAGGTCTGGACATCCATGTGGTCTGCGACAACTACGGCACCCACAAGACCCCGGCGATCAAGGCATGGCTGGCCAGGCATCCCCGTGTCCACCTGCATTTCACCCCGACCGGTTCGTCGTGGATCAACCAGGTGGAGCGGTGGCTCGCGTTCCTCACCGACCAACTGATCCGCCGTGGTGCCCACAAGAGCAGGATGCCGTCGTGTTCGGCGACGACACCGGCCTCGACCTACAGCATCGCGGCGAGGACCTCCCGCTCGCCGATCTTCGGGTTCGCCAGGGCCCACAGGATCGGCATACCGGTCGGGGTGCAGACCAGGTACAGGCGCAGTCCCCAGAAGAACCGGGAGTGGGAGGCGCAGTAGCCGTATCCGGCCCAGCCGGCCAGGTCCGAACGTTGGACGGTGGGGCGGGACATGCCGCACGGCACCGCGGTGGAGTCGACGATCCAGTGGTCGTCGAACCAGAAGTCGCTGTCGTGGGCCAAGTTCCGGATTGTCTTCTTGATCAGCGGGAGGACGGCGCGGAGCCGTTTGTTGTAGCCGGGCTGTTGTGGCAGGTAGGGGAACATGCCGGCCAGGTGGACACGGGCGTAGCGGATCCAGTGGGCTTCGGAACGGGCGCCGAGCAGGACCTGTGCCACGGCCAGGCAGACCAGTTCGGAGTCGGTCAGCAGTGGTGGTCTGCCGCGCCACCGGGGCGTGCGGATGCGGTCGTCGATCTTCACGTACAGTGCGGTCAAGAGGGTGTCCAGGTCTTGCGTCGCAACTTGATCTTGGACGCCCTCTCCTCATGCCCGGACATCGACCCCTGACTTCGGAACTACTCGTCGAGTTGCCGCGTACCTCGTGGCGGGTGCGACGATTCCTGTGGGCGCCGGCACTCGGCTGTTACGGCATCCAACGGATCACCCTGCTGCGCTCCGCCGGCAGGAGCGTGCCGGCCGGCCAAGGCGTGACGGCAGGTCAAGGCCCGCTGTCTGGCCGAGGCGGCGCGGGCACCGACAACCGGGCCGGGGTGCTGGTGCTCTCCGGGCCGGCGTCGGCGGCGGGTCGCTGGTCTACGCGAACACACCGTACGAGCCGCCGGCCGACTTCTACGCCGATCCGCAGTGGTCCGGCATCACCGACTGGCGGGCCGAGCTCGCCCCGCACTTCGCCCGCGCCAAGCAGATGCTCGGCGTCGTCGACTATCCGCGTACCACTGCGGCGGACCAGGCGATGCGGGCGGTCGCCGACCGGATGGGTGTCGGCGAAACGTTCCGGCCCACCCCGGTCGCCGTCTACCTGGGCCCGCCCGGTCAGCGGGTCGCCGACCCGTACTTCGGCGGGGCCGGACCGGACCGGGTCGGTTGCACGCACTGCGGGGCCTGCATGACCGGCTGCCGGGTCGGTGCCAAGAATTCGCTGCCGAAGAACTACCTGTGGTTCGCCGAACAGGCCGGGGCTCGGGTCCGGGCGCTGACCACGGTCGTCGGGCTGCGGCCGGGTCCGGACGGCGCCGGCTACCTGATCGAGGTACGCCGTACCGGTGCCTGGGTCGGCGGCCGGGAGACGATCACCGCCGACCAGGTGGTACTCGCCGCCGGGGCGCTCGGCACCCAACGGTTGCTGCACGCCGCCCGCGCCACCGGCGCGCTACCGGCGCTCTCGGCCCGGATCGGCACCTTGACCCGGACCAACTCGGAGGCGATCCTCGGCGCGGCGGTACCCCGGGTGGACGCCCGCCGCCAGCGGCTCGACTTCACCGACGGCGTCGCGATCACCAGCTCGTTCCACCCGGAGCCGGGCACCCACGTCGAGCCGGTCCGCTACGGCCACGGCTCCAACCTGATGGGGCTGCTGCAGTCGGCGCTGGTGGCCGGTGGGCCGCGTCGGGTTCGGCGCTGGCTGGCCGCGCTGGCCGGCCGGCCCGGGGACACGCTGCGCCTGCTGTCGGTACGGGACTGGTCCCGGCGCACCATCGTGGCGCTGGTGATGCAGTCGGTGGACAATTCGCTGACCACGTACCACCGTCGGGGCCGGCTGGTCGCCCGGCATGGGCATGGTCGGCCGAACCCGAGCTGGATCCCGGCCGGTCACCAGGCGGTGCGAATGCTCGCCGACGAGATCGGCGGTCTGCCCGGCGGTGCGGTCACCGAACCGTTCGACGTGCCGATGACCGCGCACATCCTGGGCGGAGCGGTGATCGGGGCGACCGCTGCCGACGGCGTCGTCGATCCGTACCACCGGGTTTTTGGTTGTCCGGGTCTGCACGTGGTCGACGGTGCGGCGGTGCCGGCGAACCTGGGGGTGAATCCGTCGCTGACCATCGTCGCGCTGGCTGAGCGGGCGATGTCGTACTGGCCGGTCAAGGGTGAGCCGGATTGTCGACCTGCACCATCGTCGGGCCGCTCCGACGACGGTCGGTAGGCTCCGGGGCATGAGCACGCCGCGCCCGGTCCTGGTGGTCGACTTCGGAGCCCAGTACGCCCAGCTGATCGCCCGCCGGGTGCGGGAGGCCAAGGTCTATTCGGAGATCGTCCCGCACGACATGCCGGTGGCCGAGATGCTGGCCAAGGAGCCGGCCGCGATCATTCTCTCCGGCGGCCCGGCCAGCGTCTACGCCGACGGCGCCCCGCGACTGGACCCGAAGCTGTTCGACGGCGCAGTGCCGGTCTTCGGCATCTGCTACGGCTTCCAGGCGATGGCGCAGGCGCTCGGCGGCACGGTCGCGCACACCGGCAACCGTGAGTACGGTGGCACTCCGCTGGCCGCTCGCCCCGACGCCGGGGTGCTGCTGCGGGAGCTGCCGACCGAGATCCCGGTCTGGATGAGCCACGGTGACTGCGTGACCGCCGCTCCGGAGGGGTTCGTGGTGACCGCCGGTTCGGCCGGGGCGCCGGTCGCCGCGTTCGAGGACGTCGCCGGCCGGCGGGCCGGGGTGCAGTTCCACCCGGAGGTGGCGCACACCGCGCACGGCCAGCTGATGCTGACCCGGTTCCTGTACGACATCGCCGGTATCGAGCCGACCTGGACCCCGCAGAACATCATCGACGAGCAGGTGGCCCGGATTCGGGCGCAGGTCGGCGACAAGGAGGTCATCTGCGGGCTGTCCGGCGGCGTGGACTCGGCGGTCGCCGCCGCGCTGGTGCACCGGGCCGTCGGCGACCAGCTGACCTGCGTCTTCGTCGACCACGGCCTGCTGCGTGCCGGTGAGGCCGAGCAGGTCGAGTCGGACTACGTCGCCGCGACCGGGATCAAGCTGAAGGTGGTCGACGCCGCCGACCGGTTCCTCGGCGCGCTGGCCGGGGTGACCGACCCGGAGCAGAAGCGCAAGATCATCGGTCGGGAGTTCATTCGGGTCTTCGAGGCGGCGGCCCGCGAGGTGGCCGCCGCCGGGGACGTGGAGTTCCTGGTGCAGGGCACCCTCTACCCGGACGTGGTGGAGTCCGGTGGCGGCACCGGCACCGCCAACATCAAGTCGCACCACAACGTCGGCGGCCTCCCGGACGACCTGCAGTTTGCACTGGTCGAGCCGCTACGCACGCTGTTCAAGGACGAGGTGCGGGCGCTCGGCCTGCAGCTCGGCCTGCCGGAGGCGATGGTCTGGCGGCATCCGTTCCCCGGCCCGGGTCTGGCGATCCGGATCATCGGCGCGGTCGACCGGCAGCGGCTCGACCTGCTGCGCGCCGCCGACCTGATCGCCCGCGAGGAGTTGACCGCCGCCGGGCTGGACCGTGACGTCTGGCAGTTCCCGGTGGTGCTGCTCGCCGACGTACGCAGCGTCGGGGTGCAGGGTGACGGGCGTACCTACGGGCACCCGGTGGTGCTGCGCCCGGTGTCCAGCGAGGACGCGATGACCGCCGACTGGTCCCGGCTGCCGTACGACGTGATCGGTCGGATCTCCACCCGGATCACCAACGAGGTGGCCGAGGTGAACCGGGTGGTGCTGGACGTGACCAGCAAGCCGCCGGGCACCATCGAGTGGGAGTGACCTGACCGGTCAGGCGGGCACCGGAGTGCCCGGTCAGATCGGGCCTCGGTCGCCTTCCACCGCCATCGTCGGTGCGGTGCCGGCCGGAGCGGTGCCGGGTGCCCCGGTGTGCGGCGGTGCGGTGCCGGGCCAGGCGGGCGCGGTCGGCGGCTCTTCCGGCATCAGGAACCAGATCACCGGGTAGGTCAGCGCGGCCAGGCCGCCGGTGAGCACGGTGACCACCGCGAAGATCACCCGGATCAGGGTCGGGTCGGTCTCGAAGTAGCGGCCGATGCCGCTGGCCACTCCGGCGATCATGCGGTCGGTGGTGGGGCGCCGGAGCTGCTTGTACGGGGCGTGAGCTGTGGAGCTGGCGGGTGTCGTCATGCTTCAACGATCCGCGCGGCGGACCCTGGCGACCTCGGTGACTGCCCGGATCAATACCCTGATCCGTCCCGTATTGCGGCTCTAGGTAGTCAAGTAGTTACCTAGAATACTGTCGCCAATCCGACAGTTTTTCCCGGCGAGGGTCCACCGACGGGCAGAATTCGGACTCGTGACCCCTGCCCTAGAGCCGCTTCGCAGGATCGCGGCATACGCTGTCTGTACCGATACGGAAGACCGGGTTCTCCTGGTCCGAGCCTCTCCGCGCTCCGGTACGCCAGGGGTGTGGTCACTGCCCGGCGGGGCGGTCGACCACGGGGAGGACCCCAACCACACCGTCGTGCGGGAAACCGCCGCCGAGACCGGCATCTCGGTCGCGGTCACCGGGCTCCGTGACGTCCTCGCCGACATGCGCTCACTGCCCCGGCGCGGCATCACCCTGCACACCGACCGGCTGATCTACCAGGTGGCCATCCGTGGCGGGCAGCTCTGCCACCGGATCAACCAGCCCACCGACCTGGCCCGCTGGTGCAGCCTGGACGAGGCGAAGCAGCTGCCGCTGCGTCCGTTCACCGCCAGCGCCCTCGGCCTGCCGCCGGAGACGATCGACCTGCGGCCGGACACCGCCCCCGACTTTCCCTCCTTCTACGCCGTACCCGGCCCGGACGGGCTGCACCGGGCGCAACGCTTCGCCGCGTACGCGGTCGC
Organism: Micromonospora sp. LOL_023; assembly: GCF_048060115.1. NCBI lineage: Bacteria > Bacillati > Actinomycetota > Actinomycetes > Micromonosporales > Micromonosporaceae > Micromonospora > Micromonospora sp. LOL_023. The sequence goes on along the minus strand of NZ_JBHMIM010000059.1, from coordinate 32,576 downwards.
CACCGACCCGGCCCGGCGGATCCTGCTCACCCGGATCGCCCCCGGCTACCCCGGTGCCGGCCGTTGGCACCTGCCCGGCGGCGGCACCGACTACGGCGAGCAGCCCGGCGCGGCGCTCATCCGGGAACTCGTCGAGGAGACCGGCCAGCGTGGCCGGCTGATCCGGCTGCTCGGGGTGGCCAGCCACCGGGACGCCGCCTCGCTCGGCCCCGAGGGCTACCCGATCGACTGGCACGGCGTGCGTGCCTTCTACGAAGTGGCGGTCGACCGCCCGGCGCCGCCGATCGTCGGCGACGTCGGCGGCTCCACCTCGGAGGCCCGATGGTTCGGCAACTCCGAGCTGACGGCGATGCCGTCGTCGGAGCTGACCGAGGTGACCGCCGAGGCGGTCAGCGCCGCCCGGCTTGTCTGACGGCGCGCCCGACGCCGACCGGGACAACTGCGACGCTGGTACCGGCCGCGACGCTGGTACCGGCCGCGACGCTGGTACCGGCCGCGACGCTGGTACCGGCCGCGCGCGCGAGCGGCGGATCGCGGCGTACGGGGTCTGCCCCGACCCCGCCGGCCGGCTGCTCATGGTCCGCGCGTCCGCGCTCACCGGGGTGCCTGGCTGGTGGCAGATTCCCGGCGGGGGAGTAGAGCAGGGCGAGCACCCGGCCGACGCGGTGGTCCGGGAGTTCGCCGAGGAGACCGGGCTGGCTGTCGAGGTCGCCGACCTGGTCACCGTCGACTTCGACGTCGGCCCGGACCCGCGTACCGGCAGGTGGCGGCACACCGACCGGATCGTCTATCAGGTCGTGGTCCGCGACGGGGCGCTCCGGACGGAGGTCGCCGGAGGAACCGACCTCGCCCGGTTCCTCGACGAGCCGCAGTTGTCCGTGGCGACGGTGCTGCCGTGGTGTGCGCGGCTGCTGGGGCTGCCCGACCGGGAGCTGCCCGCCGCGATCACCGCGCCGCCAGCGCCGCCGCACCTGCTACCGCCGGGCGGCGAGACCCGCGGCGAAGGCGGACCGCCGCGCGGGCAACGGTTCGGCGTGTACGGGGTGGTCACCGACCCAGCGGGTCGGCTGCTGCTGACCCGGATCGCGCCCGGCTACCCCGGTGCCGGTCGTTGGCACCTGCCCGGCGGCGGCACCGACTTCGGCGAGCGGCCGACCGACGGGCTGCTGCGCGAACTCGTCGAGGAGACCGGCCAGCGCGGTCGGGTCGATGCGCTGCTCGGCGTACGGCATCATCACGACCCGGCCGCACTCGGCCCGGAGGGTCACCCGGTGGACTGGCACGTCGTGCAGGTGGTCTACCGGGCCCTGGTCGATCATCCGACGCCGCCGGTGGTGATCGAGGCGGCCGGCGGTTCCACCGGGGCGGTCGGATGGTTCACCCCCGCCGAGGTGGGCGCGCTGCCGTTGACCGACCTCGTGGTGGACGTCCTCGCAGGTGGGGCCGACGGTGCTAGCCGTAGCTAGCAGCAGGGCCGGAATTATGCCCGCTTTGCCCGGGAGGAAATGGCATAACCAAGACCGATCTCTCGCCAACCCGCGTCGGCTGTGCAATGGTGTAGGCCGCATAATCGGGCGTTCGTCGCACTCCCGCGACGGACGACCGACCGATGATGGAGGGATCCGTGGCGAGAGCCCCGTGGCGGCGGCGGCGTACGACCGACAGTCCGCGACCGGCAGGACGTCGATGGGCGGGTCCGCTGCGCCGCAGCGGCACCTTCGCCCGTCAGGTGCTGCTGGTCCGGGTAGGGCGGCGTAGCCGGGACGGGCACCGGCCGGGCCGGCCGGGGATCGATGCCCCGGGCCGGTTCGACATCGACCCGTTCACCGCGGCGGAGATCGCCGCCATCGCTCCGATCAGCCCGGCGATCGGTCCGGTCCGGCCGACGCCCGTCGAGCCCGGTGCGGCCGGCTGCGGCGTCGACGCGGTCACCGTACCGCTGCTGCCCGGCACCCCCACGGCGGCCCGCCGAGCCAGCTTCGTGCTGGTCAACGCGACCACCCTGACCAGCTTGACCCTCGGCCTCACCGCGATCATCCTGGCGATGGAGGGCGACGTACGCATGGCGGCGTTCTGCCTGATCGCCTGCGTCATCTTCGACGGCCTCGACGGCGCGCTCGCCCGACGCCTCGGCGTCGCCAGCCCGTTCGGCGCGCAGATGGACTCGCTGGCCGACATGTGTTCGTTCGGACTGGCCGCCCCGGTCGTCGTCTACGCCTCGCTGGCCGGCAGCGTCGCGACCCCCGGCGCCGCGGTCGCGTGCGCCCTGGTCGCCGCCTGCGCGGCGATCCGGCTCGCCCGATTCAACGTCTCGCCGAAGGATGGCGGGTTCTTCACCGGCGTCCCGACCACCCTGGCCGCCGCGGTGCTCGGCCTCGGGGTGCTGATCGAGGTGCCGATGCCCGGCGGGGTACAGGTCGCCGTCGTCGCGCTGCTCGCCTTCGCGATGGTCTCCAGCTTCCCGTACGTCAAGCTGGCCCAGCTGCTCCGACTGCCGCCGTGGCTGTGGGCGATGCCGGTGGTCGGCGCACTGATCGACGTCCGGTTGACCTTCGGACTGATCGTGCTGGCGTACCTGTCCAGCGGGCCGCTGCTCTGGCTGCACCGGCGCCGGGCGATCTGACGATCCCACTGTCTCGACGGACTGGGCGCGGCCGGTCATCGGCCGCGCCCAGTGCTGTCTGGTTGCCCGGTCAGCGCCAGCGGGCGATGACCGAGGCGCCGCCGGCCACCCGATCACCCGGGCCGACCAGCGCGTCGGCGGACTCCGCCGGCAGATAGACGTCGGTACGGGAACCGAACCGGATCAGCCCGAACCGCTCACCCTTGGCCAGCAGCGCACCGACCGGGGCGCGGTGCACGATTCGGCGAGCCACCATCCCGGTACGCTGCGCGACCACCACCCGGCCGTGGGTAGTGTCCAACACGGTGTACGCGGCGACGTTGTGCTCCGCGGCCGGCTTCATCGCCGCCGCGAATCCGCCGTCCACGACGAAGTGGTCGGTGACCCGACCGGCCACCGGCGCGCGGTTGACGTGCACGTCGAGGATCGACAGAAAGACCGCGATCCGCAGGAACTCGGTGGCGCCGAGCCGGGCGTCGCGTACCCGTTCGACGGAGAGCACCCGCCCGTCGCTGGCCGCCACCACCGCCGTCGGATCTTCCGGGGTGTCACGCTGCGGGTCCCGGAAGAACGCGGCGACCGGCACCGCCGCCAGCGCCGGAAGCAGCCACAGTCGGCTCTTGGGCCGGGCGGCCCGAGTCGCGGCGGCCAGCCCGAGGGCGATCGCGGCGGCCGCGACGCCGTTGGAGTCGATGTGCATGCCCCGGGTCAGCGCAACGCTGCTGGTCCGCATCGCCGGCCCCAGTTTGTCCGCCCGTGCCGTAGCGGCAGCGGTGAACCGCAGCCGGTGCACCCGCACCGGTGGCACGTTGCGCAACACCAGGTCGCCGCCGACGCCGAAGAGCGCCGCCTGGCGATCCAGCTCGGCTGCTGCCCCGGAGGTGCTGGCGGGCAGCGCCGGTGTCGCCACCGACAGCACGCCTCCCTCGGTCAGATACTTGGCGTACCCGTCGATCGTGGTGCGTGCGTCGTCGCCGGAGCCGGCCAGGGCCGTCGCGACGATCAGGTGGTCGGTCGGGTCGGCGGCGGCCAGCGTGTCGACGACCCGGACCCGTTCGCTGACCCAGCTGCCGTGGCTGTCGACCTCCGACCGTAGCCCGGCCGCCTGTTCGCCCTCGGCCGGCACCACTGTCAATGTGTCGCCGGGCAGCAGCCCGTCTATCGCCGCGCCCAGCACCGTCGAGCCCGGGGTGGTGCCGACCAGCAGCGCGTGCTTCTCGGCGTTGTCGCGGGCGAGTTCGGCGGTCAGCGCCCGAGCGGCGCGGTCACCGAGGTCGACCGGACCGCGCGGGCCGGATGCGGGTGGGACGGGGGAGTTCGACATGCGGACGGGCTCCTTGCGGCGATGGCGGGACGCGAACCCAGCATAGGTGGCAGCCCGACCCGCCGCAGTGGCTGTCAACCGCGTGGAGTTTCGGCGGACGTCTCCTCGTCGTCGGCCGTCTCCGGCAGGCCGTCTCCGGCGGCAGCGGTGCTGTCCGGGCTGGTGCTGTCCGGCGTGCCGGCGCGGCCGGAGCGCAGCGCGCCGACCAGTCCGAGCAGACCGACCAGGATCAGGCCGCCCGCGACCACCCAACCGACCCTGGGCAGTGGAACGTCGACGTACTGGGCGATCACCCACCACCCCGCGATCAGGCTGAAGATCAAGCCGAAGGTGAGGGACACGCCATCGATACGGTGTCGTTTCACCGGGTCACCTCCAGCTCGCCAGTGCTGATTCGGATCCGCAAGGTCAGGTCGCCGCCGCCGGGGCCGTCGGATCCGAGATCAGACACCACCCGGGGGGTCTGCCCCAAGCCGGACCACTGCTTGCCGAAGACGACCGCTTCGCCGGTCTTCAGGTCGACTTCGGTGCGTACGTCGACCTCCGGTGGCAGGTACACCTTCAGCTCGCCGAGGGAGATTCGCACCGTCACGTCCGACTGCTGGTCGGTGAAGTCGACTTCACGCAGGTCCAGGATGGCGTTGCCGAAGCTCTTCTCGTACCGGAACGCCAGCTGTTCGTAACTCGCCGGTGTCCAGACCACGTCGTCGGTCTGGGTCGGGCCGACCGCCTCGGCGAGGCTGGAGACGCCGACCGCGGCGGCGGCGACCAGCCCGAGCGCGATCAACCACCGGGCCCGGCCGAACCAGGCCCCGACCAGCAGCCCGGCGGCGATCGTGGCCAGCACGGCGGCGAAGTAGGCCGACGGCGGGGTCGCGGCGGCGTCGGTCAGGTCGATCGCGGCCACCAGGCCGAGCACGACGAAGATCATCGAGAAGGTGATGGTGCCCAGCCGGGACCGTTCCCGGGGCGGCGGTGGCGGCACCGGCGGGGCGGGCGGTGGCGGCGAGTCGTGCTGCGGTGGGCGGTTCGCGTACGGGCCGTAGGGCGCGAACGGGGCCCGGTAGCCGGCCGGGTAACCACCCGGCCCGGTCGGCGGTGGGCCCGGCACCCGGTACGGCACGGCCGGCGGGGGCACCGTGACCGGCTGGGTCGCGGTGGTGGAGTAGCCGGTCGCCGGATGGCCCGCAGCCGGGTAGCCGGCCGCCGGATGGCCCGTGCCGGTGGGATGGCCGGATGCCGGTGGTGTCGGCGGGCCGTACCCGCCCGCGACCGGGCCCGATGTGGGCCAGCCGGCGGGCGTCGTCGGCGGGTACACGGTCGGTCCGTACCCGTACCCCGGTGGGGTGCTGGGGGTGCCGGGCGCCGGCCCGAGTTGGCCCGCGTTCCGGTTCAGCAGCAACGCCCCACCGATCAGCACCGCCGATCCGAGTAGCACCGCCCGGAAGCTGTCGGTGACGATGAAGGCGAACATCACCGCGGCGAGGATGCCGAGTAGCAGCACGGTCACCGGTGACATGCTCGACTGGCCCCGGCCCAGCATCCCTTCGACCGGCGAGGTGCTGTCGCCTTCGCTGGGGGTGGCGAGCCACACCACCAGGTAGACGAGAATGCCGATGCCGCCGAAGAAGCCGAGGACGGCGAGCAGGACACGCCAGAGGATCGGGTCGGTGTTGGTGGCCCGGCCGATGGCGCTGCAGACTCCGGCAAGGTAGCGGCCGTTGCGGGGGCGCACCAGCCCGTACCGGGAAGAGAAGGCACCGGACGGCGGCGGCGGCGGGCCCCACCCGGGCCCACCCGGGCCAGGGCCGCCGGCTCCTCCGGTGGCGTTGGTGGTGCCGGGCCCAGTGGGATCCGCGGTGCCGGGCCCTGCGGGAGCTGCGGTGCCGGGCCCTGCGGTGCCAGGGTCTGCGGCAGGGCCCGCGGTGCCGGTTGTGCCGGGGCCGGCCGCGCCGGTGCCCGGAGTCGTGCTGGTGGATGCGGCGTCGGCGGGGTCGCTGCCCGGGCCGCCGCCCGGTTCGGAGGGCTGCGCCGGCCCGGATGGCTGGGTCGCGTCGTCGGTCATACCGTGATCCTGCGCGCCGGGTCGCCCGGCCCGCCTCGGGAACCGACCCTGAACGCACCCTGAGATCCGTGGCCGGTGACCATCCGGGACGTCCCCGTGGTGCGCGGGCGGGCACCGTGTGACGATCGAACCACCGCGCCGGCCAGGGTGGCCGGCGGCGGCTCATTCGACCTGGGAGGCAACGATCACCACCGCGATCGAGCCGCCACGGCTGTATCGCAGCCGCGAGCATAGGGTGGTTGCCGGGGTAGCCGCCGGACTCGCCCAACACCTGCGGCTGCCGGTGGTCGGCGTACGGGTGGCGTTCCTGGTCCTGCTCGGGTTCAGCGGGCTCGGCGTGCTGCTGTACGCGGCGTTCTGGGCCGTCGTACCGCCAGCGACCACCGGCCCGCCCAAGCGTCGCGACCTGGCCGAGTTGCTGCCCTTCGTGGCGATCGGCCTCGGTGTGATGCTGATCCAGGTGCTGATCTTCGGATCGAACGGGCTGAGCGCCACCGCCGGCTGGCTGGTGGCGGTCATCGCGCTCGGGGCCGGCATCATCTGGCACCAGTCGGCACCGGAGCGCCGCCGGGCCTGGAGCGAGACCCTGCCGCAGGTGCCCTGGCTGGGTGCGGTGGTGGAGGAGAACGACCGCCGGGCTTTCCTGCTGCGCTTCATCGGCGGGGGACTGCTCGTCGCGGTCGGGGTGATCGGCGTGGTGGCGGTGTACTCGCCGCAGGGCAACTCCGCCGCGGTCGTCAACGGGGTGATCTTCGCGCTGGTCGGGCTGGCCGGCGTCGGGGTGGTGACCGCCCCGGTGCTGTGGCGCACGTTCAACCAGTTGCGGGCCGAACGGGAGGGCCGGGTCCGGGAGCAGGAGCGGGCCGAACTCGCCGCCATGATCCACGATCAGGTGCTGCACACCTTGGCGTTGATCCAGCGCAACGCCGGTGACGCGAAGACCGTGCAGCGGCTGGCCCGAGGCCAGGAGCGTTCGCTGCGGAACTGGCTGTACAAGCCGACGGCGTCCCCGACGGAGCGGTTCGCGGCGGCGTTGGAGCAGGCGTCGGCCGAGGTGGAGGACACCTTCGGGATCAGCGTCGAGACGGTGGTGGTGGGGGACCGGGGCACCGACGAGCGGGTCGGCGCGCTGGTCGCGGCCGCCCGGGAGGCGTTGGTCAACGCGGCGCGCCACGCCGGGGTCCGGACGGTGTCGCTGTACGCCGAGGTGGAGCCGGACCAACTCAGCGTCTTCGTCCGGGACCGGGGTGCGGGCTTCGACCCGGATCAGGTGGAGGACCATCGACACGGCGTGCGCGGGTCGATCATCGGGCGGATGCGGCGGCACGGCGGTCGGACGGAGATCATCAGCGCACCGGGGGCAGGTACCGAGGTCCGCCTGATGCTTCCGGTCGGCCCGGAGAGCCCTCAGCCGGCCCAACCGGTCGATCCAGCGACTCGGGCACCAATGAGCCCGGCACCGTCTCCGGCCCCAGCGACCACAGCCTCACCTCCGGCGCCCGCCGGCGCAGGGGCGGCTGGCGGGATGGCTGGCGGGGCGGCGGCAACCGGCGACAGACGAAGCGAGGACGAGTAGTGATGAGCGAGCCGTTCAGGCAGCATCCGGCGCCCGGTGACCCGGTCACCGGGGACGATCGGCGGTTGCGGGTCTTCCTGGTCGACGACCATGCGATGTTCCGCGCCGGGGTACGCGCGGAGCTCGGCGTCCACGTGGAGGTCGTCGGGGAGGCGAGCACGGTCGCCGAGGCGGTGAGCCGGATCGCCGCGACCGGTCCGGATGTGGTGCTGCTCGACGTACACATGCCGGATGGTGGGGGGCGGGCGGTGCTGGACGCGATTCTGCGCGGCCCCGGCGGGGACCGGTCGTCGGTGCGGTTCCTGGCGCTGAGCGTCTCCGACGCGGCCGAGGACGTGATTGGCCTGATCCGGGCCGGTGCCCGCGGGTACGTCACCAAGACGATCTCGCCGGAGGACTTGGCGGCCGCGATTCACCGGGTGGCCGAGGGAGATGCGGTGTTCAGCCCGCGGCTGGCCGGGTTCGTGCTGGACGCGTTCGCGGCCCGGCCGGACGCACCGGTGGTGGACCCGGAGCTGGACCTGTTGACCAACCGGGAGCGTGAGGTGCTGCGGTTGCTCGCCCGGGGCTACGCGTACAAGGAGATCGCCAAGGAGCTGTTCATCTCGATCAAGACGGTGGAGACCCACGTCTCGAACGTGTTGCGAAAGCTGCAGATGTCAAACCGGTACGAACTGTCCAGATGGGCAGCCGATCGTCGATTGATCTGACCGATCAGTGGACTTGCTCTATCTCCCGAATGGTGGGAACCTGGTGGCGGTCTGACGTCGCGCTGTCCACCAAGATGCCTGGTCGCCCCGGGCCAGGGTGGGTCTGCTGCGGATCGCCGTTCATTGCGAAGTTACAAACTGGCAATTGCCGCTAATCCGGCAATCGGACACCTTACACAAGGGGTGACGCTAGGTAGGCACATGACGTCCTATCGTAATGGAGGGCTCGCGGGGAAGGTCACACACGGGCGTTCCTACTCTTCGGTAATCCGGGTTGTACAGTGGTCCGATGCCCTGGTCAGGATGGGTTCGAGGCGAGGTCGAGAGATTTCGATCGGCGTATCGAGGCAGTCCCGACCGCGTATCGGCTTGATAACGGCACCTTCACGTAACGGGCTACCTGGTGTCACAGTGTCAGTCACCTCACAACCCCCCCCGTGAGCGCCCTGAGGAGGCTCCTCCCATGCGTGGGAAAACCCTAAAAGTGGCGGTTGCAGCGACCGCCATCGCTCTGTTCGCCACCGCTTGCAGTAGCGACAGCGGAGAGGCCCCGGAGTCCAACGACTCCGGCGGCACGCTTCGCATCTATGCCTCGGAGCCGGCCTTCCTGATGCCGTCCGCTGGCGATGACGAGCCGTCGATCCTGGTGCTCCGCCAGCTCTACCGCGGTCTGGTCAAGTACAACGCCGAGACCGGTGAGCCAGAGATGGATCTCGCCGAGTCGATGGAATCCGAGGACAACAAGACCTGGACCGTCAAGCTCAAGGACGGCTACACCTTCGACAACGGCGAGCCGGTCAACGCCGACGCCTTCATCCGGGCGTGGAACTACACGGCGTACGGGCCGAACGCCCAGAACAACGCGTACTTCATGAAGCGCATCGCCGGCATCGACGAGGTCAGCGGCGAAGAGCCGGCGGCCGAGGAGCTCTCCGGTCTGGCCAAGGTCGACGACCTGACCTTCACCGTCGAGCTGAAGGAGCCGTTCGCCGGCTTCCCGGCGATCGTCGGCTACTCCGGCTTCTTCCCGATGGCCGAGGCCTGCGCCAGCGACACCGACGCCTGCAACGAGACGCCGATCGGCAACGGCCCCTACAAGATCGACGGCAGCTGGCAGCACGACGTCGGCATCACGCTGGCGCGTAGCGACACCTGGGCCGGTGAGGACAAGGGCAAGGCCGACGTCCTCGAGTACAAGATCTACGCCGATGTGGACGCCGGTTACGCCGCCTTCCAGTCCGGCGAGCTGGACGTCATGTACACCATCCCGCCGGCGCGGTACCAGGAAGCCAAGCAGCAGTACGGCGAGCAGATGTACGAGGCACCCGGCGACAGCTTCACCTACGTCGGCCTCCCGACCTACGACGAGCGCTTCGCCGACAAGCGGATCCGCCAGGCATTCTCGCTCGCGCTGGACCGGCAGGGCATCATCGACGCGGTCTTCGACGGCCGGTTCACCCCGGCCGAGGGCGTCGTGGCACCGACCTTCGACGGCTACCGTCCGGGCGTCTGTGACTACTGCACCCAGGACATCGATCGGGCCAAGGAGCTGCTGGCCGAGGCCGGTGGCTGGGAGGGTGGCCCGCTGACCCTGTGGGCCAACGCCGGTGCCGGTCACGAGCAGTGGCTGCAGGCGGTCGGCGACCAGATCAAGGCCGCGCTGGGCATCGACTACGAGCTGAAGGTCAACCTGCAGTTCCCCGAGTACCTGGCCACGGCCGACGAGAAGGAGTTCACCGGTCCGTTCCGCCTCGGCTGGGGCCCGGACTACCCGGTGGTGGAGACCTACCTCTACCCGCTCTACGGTTCCGGCTCGGACAGCAACAGCTCGGGCTACAACAACCCGGACTTCGACGCGCTGATCGCCCAGGGCGACGCCGCAGCGGACCTCGAGGCGGCGATCCCGTTCTACAACCAGGCCGAGGACCTCATCGTGGAGGACATGCCGGTCATCCCGATGTGGTTCAGCAAGATCGCCGCGCTGTACGGCGAGAACGTCGACGAGTTCGTCTGGAACAAGATCTCGGACGCTGAGTACGGAAAGATCACTCTGAAGAACTCCTGACCTGCGAGTCTGACTGATCAAGCCGTAACGCGACGTGGCGGCAACGGGAACTCCCACGAGGGGGCCTGTTGCCGCCACGTTTAGCGCCGAGAGGAGACCCCCGACATGGGGCGCTACGTCATCCGACGGTTGCTCCAGTTCATTCCCACCGTGCTGGGCACCATGTTCCTACTGCACTACGTCACGTCGCTGGGCATCCAGTTCAGCGGCAACCCGGTCCGGGCGATCTTCGGGGACCGCAAGCCGACCGACGCGCAGCTCGCCGCCATGACCGAGAAGCTCGGCTTCGGCGACGACTGCCTGGAGCAGCCGGGCAACTGGTGCATCGGCCTGTTCGCCGACCGGCTGCAGAGCATCTTCCTGCACTTCGACTTCGGCATCAATCTGCAGCAGGAACCGGTCACCGAGCTGGTCTCCCGGGCCCTGCCGCACACCCTCCGGCTCGTACTGATCGCCATCGTCTTCGAGGCGGTCATCGGCATCCTCGCCGGTGTCCTGGCCGGCCTGCGTAACGGCAGCTTCTGGGACTACCTGGTCAAGATCTCCACGGTCTTCGTCATCTCCGTGCCGATCTTCGTGCTCGGTGTCGTGGTCCGCCAGTACGTCGGTGTCGAGTTCGGCAACGTCCTGCGGGGCCAGGACTGGATACCGGAAGTGATCTCCCGCGGTGTCTTCGGCGCCGGCTTCATCGCCGACTACCCGACCGCCAGCCTGGTCATCCCCGGCATGGTGCTCGGCGCGGTCTCGCTGGCGACCACCGCGCGGCTCACCCGGACCAGCATCATGGAGAACGTCCGGGCCGACTACGTGCGTACGGCCAAGGCCAAGGGCCTGACCAACCAACGGGTCATCGGGGTGCACACGCTGCGTAACTCGTTGATTCCGGTGATCACCTACCTCGGTGTCGACATCGGCGCGCTGATGGGCGGTGCGGTGGTCACCGAGCGGATCTTCAACGTCCGCGGTATCGGATCGCTGGTCGCCCAGGCCGCCACGTCGGGCGAGGCCCCGGTGGCAATCGGCGTGGTGACGATGCTGGTCATGGTCTTCCTGCTGGTGAACCTGCTGGTGGACCTGCTTTACGCGGTCCTCGACCCGAGGATCCGCTATGAGTGATCGCAATGGACCGAACATCCGGCCCGGTGCCGTGCCGATCCACGGCGGACCGAGCGTAGCGAGGTGCCACCCATGAGTGATTCGACCCATCCCACGGCCACTGCCGGTGGCACCGAGGTGGCGCCGCCACCATCGGAACCAGCCCAGCCCACGAACGAGCGAAGCGCCAGCTTGTGGGCCGACGCGCGGCGCCAGCTGCTGCGTGACCCGGTCTTCATCGTCGCCTCCATCTACGTGCTGCTGGTGGCATCGATGGCTGCGTTTCCGATCCTGTGGACCCGCCAGGACCCACGGGCCTGTGACGTCCAGCGGACCAGGATCCCGCCCAGCTGGGAGCATCCGTTCGGGTTCAACAACCTGGGGTGCGACTACTACTCGCACGCCATCTACGGTGCCCGGCCGTCCCTGCAGATCGCGATCTTCGCCACCCTGGGGATCGTCCTCTTCGGTGGTATCGCGGGTCTGCTCGCCGGGTACTTCGGCGGCTGGGTGGACGCGATCATCTCCCGGATCACCGACATCTTCTTCTCGCTGCCGTTCCTGCTCGGTGCGATCGTCTTCCTGACAGTGATCAAGCAACAGAACGTCTGGACCCTTGCCATCGTCCTCATCGTGCTCGGCTGGACCACGATCGCCCGGATCATGCGGGGCAGTGTGCTGTCGTCCAAAGGGCTGGACTACGTGCAGGCGGCCAAGGCGATGGGTGCCGGGCACGGTCGGCTGATGATCCGGCACATCCTGCCGAACGCGATCGCCCCGATGGTCGTGTACGCGACGATCACCCTGGGCGCGTTCGTCTCCGCCGAGGCGACGCTGACCTACCTCGGGGTCGGCCTGCAGCCGCCGGAGGAGTCCTGGGGCATCATGATCTCGCAGCACCAGGTCTACTTCCTCGAGCATCCGTGGTTGCTGCTCTTCCCGTGCGGACTGCTGGTCGGCACGGTGCTCTCCTTCATCCTCATGGGCGACGCGCTGCGCGACGCCCTCGACCCGAAACTGCGGTGAGGTGAGCCATGACGACAGACAAGAGCATCACCGCCACCATCGATGCGCTGCCCGGCCTCGACTCCAGTGCCCCGCCCCTGGCCGTCAAGGATCTGCAGGTCGAATTCCGGACCCGCAACGGCATCGCGCATGCGGTCAACGGGGTCAGCTTCTCGCTGCAGCCCGGTGAGACCCTGGCCATCCTCGGCGAATCCGGCTGCGGCAAGAGCGTCACCGCGCAGGCGATCATGGGCATCATCGACTCGCCGCCCGGTTTCGTCACCGGCGGGGAGATCAAGTACCGCGGCGTCGACATGCTCACCTTGCCCGAGTCGCAGCGGCGCAAGATCCGGGCCAACCGGATCGCGATGATCTTCCAGGACGCGCTGTCGGCGTTGAACCCGGTCTTCACGGTCGGGTTCCAGCTCAGTGAGCTGTTCCGCAAACACCGGGGAATGTCCCGGGCCGACAGCAAGATCCGCGCGGTCGAGCTGCTCGACCTGGTGAAGATCCCGGCCGCGAAGCAGCGGGTGACCGACTTCCCGCATCAGTTCTCCGGCGGCATGCGCCAGCGGGTGATGATCGCGATGGCGCTGGCCCTCGATCCCGAGGTGCTGATCGCCGACGAGCCGACCACCGCACTCGATGTCACCGTGCAGGCCCAGATCATGACGTTGCTCGCCGAACTGCAGCGGGAACGCAACATGGGCATGGTGCTGATCACCCACGACATGGGGGTGGTCGCCGATGTCGCCGACCGGATCTCGGTGATGTACGCCGGTCGGGTCGTCGAAGAGGCACCGGTCCGGGACATCTACGCTTCGCCGGCCCACCCGTACACGAAGGCCCTGCTGGAGTCGATCCCTCGGATCGACCTCAAGGGCCAGGAGCTGAACGTCATCAAGGGCCTGCCCCCGGCGCTGACGAACATCCCGCCGGGCTGCTCGTTCAACCCGAGGTGCCGGTACGCGCAGGACGTCTGCCGGGTGGACCCGGAGCCGCCACGTTTCTCGGTCGCTCCCACCCGCACCTCCGCCTGCCACTTCTGGAAGGAGGTCAAGGGCGATGAGTGACGTTGTCCTGGAGACCAAGGACCTGGTCAAGCATTTCCCGCTGACCAGGGGCATCCTGTTCAAGAAGCAGTTCGGCGCGGTACGCGCGGTCGACGGCATCAACATCTCGCTGCACCGGGGCGAGACGCTTGGCATCGTCGGCGAGTCCGGCTGTGGCAAGTCCACGCTGGCCAAGTTGCTGGTTGGGCTGGAGACTCCGTCAGCCGGCTCGATCGTGGTGCACGGCAAGGACATCGCCAGCCGCAGCGGCGCCGAGACCCGACGGGCGCGGCGCAACATCCAGTTGGTGATGCAGGATCCGTACACATCGCTGAACCCGCGGATGACGGTCGGCGACCTGATCGGCGAACCGTTCGAGATCCACCCGGACGTGGCCCCGAAGAGCGACCGCAGCCGTCGGGTCCAGGAGCTGCTGGAGCTGGTGGGTCTCAACCCGGACCACGTCAACCGCTACCCGCACCAGTTCTCCGGTGGGCAGCGGCAGCGGATCGGCATCGCCCGGGCATTGGCGCTGCGCCCGGAGATCATCCTCTGCGACGAGCCGGTCTCCGCACTGGACGTGTCGATCCAGGCTCAGGTGATCAACCTCCTGGAGCAGTTGCAGAAGGAACTCGGCCTGTCGTACATCTTCATCGCGCACGACCTGTCGGTGGTGCGGCACATCGCGCACCGGGTCGGGGTGATGTATCTCGGCAAGATCGTGGAGATCGGCACCGAGGAGGAGATCTACGAGCGGCCGACCCACCCGTACACCCAGGCGTTGCTCTCCGCGGTGCCGCTGCCGGATCCGACGGTACGTGGCCTGCGGGACCAGATCGTCCTGGAAGGTGACGTGCCGTCGCCGGCCGATCCGCCGTCGGGTTGCCGGTTCCGTACCCGGTGCTGGAAGGCGCAGGACATCTGCGCCGCGGAGGAACCTCCGCTGATGATCCGGGACGCCTCGGCTCACCCGAGCGCCTGCCACTTCGCCGAGGTACGCGACGTCGTCCACGCCGTCGAGTAGCCCACCCGTACCCCGGCGATCTTGCAGTTATCGATAGCTTTTGTCCGGTATGACCGTCGATAACTGCAAGATCGCGTGGGTGGGGGGCTCAGAGTGGGCCGCGGCCGGCCCGGAGGACCAGTAGGGCCAGTTGCGTGCCGTCGGCACCCAGCGCGGCCCGGAAACGGTCGACGATCTCCCGTTCCCGGGACAGCACCAGCCGGGTGCCGCCCGAGGCGATCCGCACCGCGCCGACCTGTCTCGACAGCTCGGCGCGTTCCTGCCACAACGAGATCATCGTTTCGTCGATCTCGTTGATCCGGTTCCGGATAGCCAGGATCCGCTCGGCGGCGTCCGGCGAATCCGTTCCGGTCTGCCGAGGATCACCGGGTTGCGCCCCACCGGTCGGCGGAGCCGCACCGTCGTCGGTCGGCGCTACGGCGTTGGTCCCCATGTCCTGCCTCCTGGGCTGTCAGGTCCCCGGTGGACGCGGAACCCGGAACGCGAAACGCCCCGGGCTCTCGCGAGAGCCCGGGGCGTTTCGTAGGTCTGATGATCAGGCGTGACCCACGGCAGCCGGACTCCCGGAGCCATAGGTAAAGTAAAATCGCGCCTCGCGGATCACGCTCCCGAGTATGCCCAGGCTGCCAGCGCCAGCGCAAGAATACCCGGTCCGGCTAGGGATACCGGCCACTTGCTGAGACGCCGGCGGGCGAGGCCGGGCGAGGCTGTCAGGCCTGCGGCATAGAATCGCCCAGCGATGCATCCACTCTTCGAAACCCCAGCAGCCCCGACGGCGCCCACCGGTGCCGAGGGCCCCGCCAGCGCGGGCGACAACCTGGCCGGCGGCCCGGACACCAACCTGGCCGGCGCGGCGTTGCTGACCGGTCTCAACGGCCCGCAGCGGGCGGCTGTCACCCACGCCGGTGGCCCGCTGCTGATCGTCGCCGGTGCCGGCTCGGGCAAGACCAAGGTGCTGACCCACCGGATCGCGTACCTGCTCGCGGCGCGGCAGACCCACCCCGGTGAGGTTCTGGCGATCACCTTCACCAACAAGGCGGCGGGCGAGCTCAAGGAGCGGGTCGGCAAGCTGGTCGGACCCCGGGCCCGGATGATGTGGGTCTCCACGTTCCACTCCGCCTGCGTGCGGATCCTGCGCGCCGAGCACGAGCACGCCGGGCTGAAATCGACCTTCTCCATCTACGACGCCGACGACTCGCGCCGGCTGATGCAACTCGTCGCCCGCGAGCTCGACCTGGACCCGAAGCGCTATCCGGCCCGTGGTCTGGCCAACCAGGTGTCGAACCTGAAGAACGAGCTGATCGACCCGGAGGAGTTCGCCGGCCGGGCGGCCGGCCCCAACGAGCGGGCCCTCGCCGAGGCGTACACGCTGTACCAGCGACGGCTGCGCGAGGCACACGCCCTCGACTTCGACGACCTGATCATGACGACGGTGCATCTGCTCCAGGCCCATCCGCACGTGGCCGGCAGCTACCGCCGGCGGTTCCGGCACGTGCTGGTCGACGAGTACCAGGACACCAACCACGCCCAGTATCAGCTGATCAAGGAGCTGGTCGGGGACGGCTCGGACGACGTCGCACCGGGCGAGCTGTGCGTGGTCGGTGACGCCGACCAGTCCATCTACGCGTTCCGGGGCGCGACCATCCGCAACATCCTGGAGTTCGAGCGAGACTTCGCCCAGGCCCGCACCATCCTGCTGGAGCAGAACTACCGGTCCACCCAGACCATTCTGAGCGCCGCGAACGCGGTGATCACCAACAATGCCAGCCGCAAGCCGAAACGGCTCTGGAGCGACCAGGGTGACGGCGAGCCGATCGTCGGCTACGTCGCGGACACCGAGCACGCCGAGGCGGACTGGGTGGCCCGGCAGATCGACCGGCTCTGTGACGACGACGCGGCGCGCCCCGGCGACGTGGCGGTCTTCTACCGGACCAACGCCCAGTCCCGGGTCTTCGAAGAAGTCTTCATCCGGGTCGGTCTGCCGTACAAGGTCGTCGGCGGGGTGCGCTTCTACGAGCGCAAGGAGGTCCGCGACGCGCTCGGGTACCTGCGGGCGGTGGTCAACGCCGACGACACGGTGAGCATCCGGCGGGTGCTGAACACCCCACGCCGGGGGATCGGCGAGCGGGCCGAGGCGTGTATCGAGGCGCTGGCCGCCCGGGAGCGGATCTCGTTCGGTGCCGCGTTGGGCCGTGCGGCGCAGGCACCGGGGATCTCCACCCGGGCGGTGAAGGCGATCGACGAGTTCGTGGCGCTGCTGGACGGGGTGCGCGAGCAGGCGGCGACCGGCACCCCGGAGGAGGTCCTGGAGACGGTGCTGCTGCGCTCGGGCTACCTGACCGAGCTGGAGGAGAGCCTGGACCCGCAGGACGCCGGCCGGGTGGAGAACCTGCAGGAGCTGGTCAGCGTCGCCCGCGAGTACACCGAGCGGGTCGAGGCGCAGGACGAGCCGGCGACCCTCGCCGGGTTCCTGGAGCAGGTGGCGTTGGTGGCAGACGCCGACCAGGTGCCCGACGACGACCCGGATCACCAGGGGGTGGTCACCCTGATGACCCTGCACACCGCCAAAGGGCTGGAGTTCCCGGTGGTCTTCCTGACCGGCCTGGAGGACGGCGTGTTCCCGCACCTGCGGGCGCTGGGCGACACCCGGGAGCTGGAGGAGGAGCGGCGGCTGGCGTACGTCGGAATCACCCGGGCCCGCCAGCGGCTGTTCCTGTCCCGGGCGGTGACCAGGGCGGCGTGGGGGCAGCCCGCGTACAACCCGCCGTCGCGGTTCCTGCCGGAGCTGCCGGCGGAGCTGGTCCGCTGGGAGCGGACCGAGGCGGCGTACACCTCATGGTCGGGCACCGGTGGCGGCGTCGGCGGTCGGTCGGCCGCCGCGGACCGGTCGCTGGTCGCGCGGGGCGGCGGCTTCGCCGGCGGTACGCCGAAAGCCGCTCGGCTGGCTCAGCGGCTCGGAGTGGATCCGAGCCGGCTGAGCACGGCCAGCGAGCTGCCGACCGCACCCAAGGTCGAGGCCGGTGAGCGGGTCAACCACCAGCGGTACGGGCTGGGCCGGGTGTTGGCGGTGGAGGGGCACGGGCCGGCCGCCAGGGCTCAGATCGACTTCGGCGATCAGACGATGTGGCTGGTGTTGCGCCACGCGCCGATCGAAAAGGTCTGATTCCGGCGTCCGGTCAACAGCCCAGTTCCACGCCCCGTTCACGCATCCACGGTGCCGGGTCGACCTGGCTCCACAGCCCGCCGAGGTGCACCTCGAAGTGCAGGTGCGGGCCGGTGGAATCGCCGGTGGAGCCTTCCGAGCCGATGACGTCGCCGGGGCCGACCTGGTCACCCACCGCGACGGCGGTCGCGGACAGGTGGGCGTAGTGGGTGAGGACGCCGTCGCCGTGGTCGATCACGACGGAGATGCCGTAGCCGGGGTAGGCCCATCCGGCGACCGAGACGCTCCCGGCGCCGGCTGCCAGCACCGGGGTGCCGGCCGGTAGGGCCAGGTCGACGCCGGCGTGCAGGACGCCCCAGCGCTGTCCGTAGCAGGACGTGGTCTGGGCGCCGGGCATCGGGTTGACCCAGTCCGGGGTGGCGGCGGGCGTCGGCTCGGCCGGGGCGGCTTCGGCGGCCGTCGTTGTCGCGGCGTCGGTGGCCGGTGCCGGGTCAGCGCCCGCCTGAGCGGTCGGATCGCCGTCGGTGGGCTCGGCGGCTCGGCTGGTGCTGCTCTGGGTCGGGGGGGCGTCGGCCGCGCCGAAACCGGCCTGCGCGGTCGGATCGGCGATCGGCGTGGGGCGGCGGTCGCTGCGGTTCGCCCGGTTCGCGGCGTCGGCCCGGTCGGCGAGGGCTGCGGCCGTCGCCGGTTCGACCTGTTCCGGCGTCTCGGGGTAGTTCAGCGCGGTCGCGGCACCGCCGAGCCCGAGCGCCGCGATGGCGAGGGTGGTCAGGGCGATGGTCTGGCTTCGTCGCCCGATGTGCCGGGCACGGTCCGCGGCGTGGCTGCTGAGGCGGTGTGCGGCACCGGGTGCCCGGTGCCGGGCCGGGGTGTTGTTCGGCGTTGCGGTGTTGTTCGGCGTTGCGGTGTTGTTCGGCGTTGCGGTGTTCTCCGAGGGCTCGGTGTGCGGCACGGGGGGACCTCCGCGGTAGGCGGCACGACCTGGAAATGGTGGTGTGCCGACCACGGAGCGTGGGTACTGGGTGCCCGGAGAAGTCACGCAACGTACGTACTACGGGGGAGTTCTGCACCTGACCCGGTAGCTCTGCGTAGTTTGGCTGCGGAGCGTGATGTGACCCTGGTCATAATCTGCCAGGTGACGCAGAACACTTTCCAGGCCCGGCGGGCAACAGCAGACCGCCCAGACCGTACGGTCTGGGCGGTTGACGCTTGGAAGCTCAGCGGCGAGGCCGGCTGCTCAGCCGTAGATTGCCTCGTACTGCAGCTTGATGTCCACTCCCTTGTCCCGCAGCCACGGGATCGGGTCCTTGGGCTCGCCGTCGACATGCACTTCGAGGTGTAGATGGGCACCGTAGGAATGGCCGGTGTTGCCGACGTCGCCGAGCAGGTCGCCGGCCTCTACCCGCTGGCCGACGTTGACTCGTACCCGTGACGCGTGACCGTAGACCGACTCGGTGCCGTCGTCGTGCTTGACGATGACGCAGTAGCCGTACCCGCCGTTCCAGCCGGCGAGGGTGACGGTGCCGGCGTGGACCGAGTGGAACGGGGTGCCTTCGGCGGCGGCGAGGTCGACACCGGCGTGCAGCTTGCCCCACCGCATCCCGTACGGGGAGGTGAAGGTGTAGCCGCGCAGCGGCAGCATCCACACGTCCGGCGCTGCCTGGGTCATCGAGGTGGTCGGCACCCGGTCGGTGTCGCGTGATGCCCGATCCGCGTCGTTGGCGCGTTCGAGTGCCTGGTCGCTGAGTGCGGCCGTGTTCTCCAGGTCGGCCAGTGCCGCCGGGCTGAGGGTCTTGGCGTCGGGCATGGCACCGGCCCCGAGAGCCACGACACCGGCACCGACGACGGCGGTGGTCATGACGGCCGCGTAACGGTTGCGTGGTGGGGTTGGTACGCGGCGGCGACCCCGATATCTATCGGGTTCTGCTGACAGGCGCTGGCGCACGCACACCCTCCGTTGGCGGGTAGTTTGGGCGGCATCGCGAGCGCCGTGGAACCTGATGACTAACGCTCGCTGGCCGGGTTGGCTCTGGCCGAAACCAGAGGACAACCGTGGACACTTTAGCCAACCCCCGGGCATGCCACAACCCGACTCGCAAAAAACTGTTGACGATCTGCGATCGTCCGTTGTGTATTGTCCGATTTCGTAACGTTTTATAGGCCCACTCGTTGGTAACTCCTGGTTACATTCAGCGATACTTATCGCACGTTCAGTTTTGGTCGGCGAGGGTCGCGCCCAGGTTGGACTGGGGCTCCCGGTATGTGCGGGGGTTAGTTAACCTTCGTTAAGCAGGGCCGTGCACGGGACACGACCGCACCGGCAGGAGGCACACAGCGATGGAACCCCGAATCCGGGTGGTGGTGGCCAAGCCCGGGCTGGACGGGCACGACCGTGGGGTCAAGGTGGTGGCCAGGGCACTGCGGGACGCCGGGATCGAGGTCGTCTACACCGGTCTGCACCAGACGCCGGAGCAGATCGTCGAGACCGCGATCCAGGAGGACGCCGACGCCGTCGGACTGTCGGTCCTGTCCGGCGCACACCTCACGTTGTTCCGTCGGGTGCTCGATCTGCTGCGCGAACGCGGCGCCGACGACGTCGTCGTGTTCGGCGGCGGCATCATCCCCGACGCCGACATCGCCGAACTCGCCGCGCTCGGTGTCGCCCGGATCTTCACCCCCGGCGCCAGTACGGCCGACATCGTCGACTGGGTCCGCGGCAACGTTCCCGCGCAGTTGGCCGAGACGTAGGGGCCGGAGAAGTGGCGCCGGGCCGAGGAAATAGGTGAGAGGCCGGACGCACCCCTCACACGTCCGGCCTCTCCATGCACGATGCCCCGCCGCCACCCCTCGACCGACAGGGCATCGGCCGCTTTCGTGTCGGTGCCGCTCGTGCACCGACATCTGAGTCAACGACGCCTGTCACCCGGGGTTACGTGACCCGCCGACCTTTTTCGGTCCCGGTTCCGCCGCCCGCCGCAGGCGCCGGTGGCTCGGAGCCGGGTGGCCGGCTGAACGTGTGCATTTGCGCACACCGTCCGCCCGCCTGCTGGCATGGCCGGACCGGATCGTTAGGCTGCGCCAATGGCCGGTCACGGCTCGTGACCGGAGCAGTCATCTGGATTGCACGCTGGCGGCGGCGCGACGGCGCGCCGCGGAGACGGAACGGGACGCGCAAACGTGGACCTGTACGAGTACCAGGGGCGCGAGCTGTTCGAGCGACACGGGTTGCCCGTGCTCGCCGGCGGTGTCGCCACCACCCCGGAAGAGGCCCGCGCGATCGCCGAGCGCCTCGGCGGCCGTGTCGTGGTCAAGGCCCAGGTCAAGGTCGGTGGTCGCGGCAAGGCCGGCGGCGTGAAGCTGGCCGAGGGCGCCGATGAGGCGACCACCCACGCCACCAACATCCTCGGCATGGACATCAAGGGCCACACCGTCCACAAGGTAATGTTGACGGTGACGGCTGACATCGCCGAGGAGTACTACCTGTCGTACCTGCTGGACCGGGCCAACCGGACCTTCCTCTGCATCGCCAGCGTCGCTGGCGGGATGGACATCGAACAGGTCGCGGCGGAAACCCCGGAGCGGGTGGCGAAGATCGCCATCGACGCCAACGTCGGGGTGGACGAGGCCAAGGCTGCCGAGATCGTGACCGCGGCTGCTTTCCCGGCCGAGCTCGCCGACCAGATCATCGACATCGCGGTCCGCCTGTGGCAGGCGTTCATCGCCGAGGACGCCACCCTGGTCGAGGTCAACCCGCTGGCCCGGACCACCGAGGGCCGGGTGCTCTGCCTGGACGCCAAGGTCACCCTCGACGAGAACGCCGGCTTCCGGCACCCCGACCACGAGGCGATGGTCGACCAGTCCGCCGTCGACCCGCTGGAGCAGCGGGCCAAGGAGAAGGACCTCAACTACGTCAAGCTCGACGGGTCGGTCGGCATCATCGGCAACGGTGCCGGGCTGGTCATGTCCACCCTCGACGTGGTGGCCTACGCGGGTGAGGCCCACGGCGGCGTCAAGCCGGCCAACTTCCTCGACATCGGCGGCGGCGCCAGCGCCGCGGTGATGGCCAACGGGCTGGAGATCGTGCTCTCCGACCCGGACGTACGGACCGTGTTCGTCAACGTCTTCGGTGGCATCACCGCCTGTGACGAGGTCGCGAACGGGATCGTCCAGGCGCTGTCCCTGCTCGAACAGCGCGGCGAGACCGTCACCAAGCCGCTGGTGGTACGCCTCGACGGCAACAACGCCGAAGCTGGCCGGGCCATCCTCGACTCGGCCGCCAACCCTCTCGTCGAGCGGGTCGACACCATGGACGGAGCGGCCGAGCGGGCCGCACAGCTCGCCGCAGCGGCCCCCGGCCGCCCGGAAGGACAGTGATCTAGATGGCGATCTGGCTGACCAAGGACTCCAAGGTCATCGTGCAGGGGATGACCGGCTCCGAGGGCTCCAAGCACACCCGGCGGATGCTCGCCGCCGGCACCAACGTCGTCGGCGGCGTCAACCCGCGCAAGGCCGGCCAGCAGGTCGAGTTCGGCGACGTCAAACTGCCGGTCTTCGCCAGTGTCGCGGAGGCGATGCGGCAGACCGGCGCGGACGTCACGGTCATCTTCGTCCCGCCGGCGTTCTCCAAGGCCGCGGTGGTCGAGGCGATCGACGCCGAGATCCCGCTGGCGGTGGTGATCACCGAGGGCATCCCGGTGCACGACTCGACCGCCTTCTGGGCGCACAACGTGGCCAACGGCGGCAAGACCCGCATCGTCGGGCCGAACTGCCCAGGCATCGCCTCCCCGGGCGCGTCCAACGCCGGCATCATCCCGGCGGACATCACCCCGGCCGGCCGGATCGGCCTGGTCAGCAAGAGCGGCACGCTGACCTACCAGCTGATGTACGAACTGCGGGACATCGGCTTCTCCACCTGCGTCGGTATCGGTGGCGACCCGGTCATCGGCACCACCCACATCGACGCCCTCGCTGCCTTCCAGGACGACCCGGACACCGACGCGATCGTGATGATCGGTGAGATCGGTGGTGACGCCGAGGAGCGGGCCGCCGACTTCATCAAGGCGAACGTGACCAAGCCGGTGGTCGGCTACATCGCCGGCTTCACCGCGCCGCCCGGCAAGACCATGGGGCACGCGGGCGCGATCATCTCCGGCTCGGCGGGCACCGCCGAGGCCAAGCAGGCCGCCCTGGAGGCGGCCGGCGTGAAGGTCGGTCGTACGCCGAGCGAGACCGCCCGGCTGATGCGCCAGGTCGTCACCGGCGCCTGAGGCACCAACGGTTTCGGGCCGTCGGCCGGGTGCAACCCGGCCGACGGCCCGAAACCGTCCTTGTCGGTGAAATCGGCCAGCCCGGCAGAGGCCCGATGCGAGGCGGATCAGCCGATCGGGTAGTTGCCGGTTCCCCAGACGATGCCGCTGCCGATGATGTTGAGAACGCTCAGCACGATCGCCACCCAGCCCAGCACGGGCGACTTACCGAAGCGTTTGGCGTCGCGGATCGAGAGAAATCCGAACACGACACCGAGGATTCCGCAGCAGAGCAGGCCGATGACGATCCCGAGCACGCCCCACAGGGTGCTCCGGTCGCTGCCGGCAGCCGCCGCAGGTGGTGGATATTGCGTGGACACGAACACCCCCGTCGAATCTGCCCCGACGGCCGGCGGCCGCGCGGTCTGCCCCGACACTAAGGCTTTTCGCCCGGATTGGCGGTGGGTTCGGCGAGTGGCCGGCCAGGCCACGGCGATATTGCCGTCAGTTCATGGCGCCGACGTGCCAAAGTAGGCACGATGGCCGCCCACCCCCCGCAACCCCGGCCGCGATCGGCGGATCGTGGTGCGCCCGACAGTGCCGCCCGGCCACCCCGGCGCGGCCAGCCCCGGCGCGGGCGGGCACCGCTGGTCGTCGCCGCAGCCGTCAACACGTTGTGGGCCGTGCTGGTGTCCTACCTGCCGGTGGCGGCGGTGACGTGGCTCATCCGGCTCGCCGAAGGCGAATCGTCGGTGCCCGGCGCGGCCCAGGTCGGCCTGGCCGCCTGGTTGCTCGGGCACGGCGTACCACTGGAGACCCCGACCGGTCCGCTCGGCCTGCCGCCGCTGATGCTCAGCGTGCTCGCCGCCTGGCGGATCTACCGGGCCGGGGTGCACACCACCCGGGCGATCGGCGCGCGTCGCGGCGGATCAGCGGGCCAGGCCCTGCTCGTCGCGATCGCCGTCGGGATCGCCTACGGCGGCATCGGCGCCGTGGCGGCGGTTGCCACCGACTCAACGGCCACGGCGGCCGACCCGACCCGTGCCGCGCTCGGGACGGGCGTGTTCGGTGCCCTTGCAGCGCTGTTCGGCGCGGCGCGGACCACCGGCACACTGGACCGCCTGTCGCTGCGCTGCCCGGCACCACTACGTAACGGAATCCAGGCCGGGCTCGTCGCGACGCTGCTGGTTCTCGCGGCCGGTGCCGCCGCAGCCGGACTGTCGGTGGCGATCGGTGGCGGGGATGCCGCCGACACCATCGGCGTGTACCGCGCGGGTGTCGCCGGGCAGGCCGGAATCACCGTGCTCAGCATGGCGTACGCCCCCAACGCCACCGTGTGGGCGGCGGCCTATCTGCTCGGGCCGGGCTTCGCGCTCGGTGCGGACACGGCCGTACGGACCAGCGAGGTGACCCTCGGAAGCCTGCCGGCGGTGCCGTTGTTCGCCGGGCTGCCGAACGGGCCGGCGGGCGGACTCAGCGCCGCGCTGCTGGCGCTGCCGGTCCTGGCCGCGATGACCACCGGCTGGGTGCTGAACAGGCGTTGGCAGCCCGCCGTCGGCACTGGGCAGGTCGGCTGGTTCGCGTTGCTGGGCGCGGCCGCGATCAGTGGGCCGATCGCCGGGTTGCTGCTCGGCATGGCCGCCGCCGCCTCCAGCGGTCCGCTCGGTGCCGGGCGGCTCGCCGAGATCGGGCCGGTGCCCTGGCAGGTGGCGGCCGCAGCCGGCGCGGTGGTGACCGTTGCGGCGGTGGCCGGTGCGGCTGCGGCACGGTCGGTCGCGGCACCGACAACGGACCGTACCGGCTGACCCGCAGACGCGCCCCGGGCGACCCGCAGACGCGCTCCGGGCGACCCGCATCGGTCGGGCCGCCCGGAGCACCGGGTCACAAGCGTGCGGTCAAAGCTGCGGCGGTCAAAGCCGCGGCTCAGAAACCGGTGATTCCGCCGCCAGTTTGCAACACGACACCGAGGACGGCGTTCGCGATACCGATCACCACACCGACCGCGCCGCAGATCAGACCGGCCATCGCCTGGCCGCGGTTGTCCGCCAGACCCTGGTCGGCCTTGTTGCGGCCGAGGAAACCGAGCACCACACCGGCGATCGCGGCCGGGATGCCCAGCAGCGGGCAGCACAGCGCGAGCACGATCGAGGTGATACCGACGATCATGCCGACCAGGCCGAGGGTGTTGTTCTTCGGCTGCCCCGGCACGCCGTAAGCGGCCGCAGGGTACGGCTGGCCCGGGACCGGCTGCTGGGCGTACGGGTCGCCGTACGGCTGGCCCGGTGCCGGCTGGCCATAGGCGGGTTGCCCGGAGGTGGGCGGCTGGCCGTACGCCGGCTGCCCGTACGGGTCGGAAGGCTGGCCGTAGGCGGGCTGCCCGTACGGGTCGGAGGGCGGCGATGACGTGGGATCCTGGGGCTGCTGGGGCTGCTGGCCGTACGGATCCTGGCCTGGGTAGCCGGGCTGCACAGGGAACTCCTTCGCGACGACGACGCTCAGGCCGGTCGGAGATCGTGTTTGCCCGAGCGTCCGGCAGCGTATCTGGTCTGCACAAATCTGGTTGGCAGACGGTTCCTCGAGCACCACGGGCGGAGCCGGCCGGACCTGGCCGGGCCGGCTCGACGGGCACCGGTGGGGTGCCGGGTAGGGTGCTCGGGTGACATCGTCCCCGGCCAGACTCGTCGTGCTGGTCTCCGGCTCCGGCACCAACCTGCAGGCGTTGCTCGACGCCGCCACGGATCCGGCGTACGGCGCCGAGGTGGTGGCCGTCGGCGCGGACCGCGACGGCATCGCCGGGCTCGACCGGGCCAAGGCGGCGGGCGTGCCGACGTTCGTGACGAAGGTCGGCAACCACCAGAGCCGGGCGGACTGGGACGCCGCGCTGACTGCCGAGGTCACCGCGCACCAGCCTGACCTGGTCGTCTCGGCCGGCTTCCTGAAGCTGGCCGGCACCCAGTTCCTGACCGCCTTCGGCGATCGTTACATCAACACCCACAACTCGCTGCTCCCGGCCTTCCCGGGTATGCACGGACCCCGGGACGCGCTCGCGTACGGGGTGAAACTGGCCGGGGCCACCCTGTTCTTCGTCGACGCCGGAGTGGACACCGGTCCGATCATCGCGCAGGTGGCGGTGCCGGTCGAGCCGGACGACGACGAGGCGAGCCTCACCGAGCGGATCAAGGAAGCGGAACGGGCGCAGCTCGTCGAGTACGTCGGCCGGCTGGTTCGGCACGGCTGGAGCATCTCGCACCGAAAGGTCACCATCGGATGAACCCGATCACCACTGTCCCCGGCGGCCGTCGCCCGGTCCGTCGTGCGCTGATCAGCGTCTACGACAAGACCGGCCTAACCGAGTTGGCCACCCTGCTGCACGCCGCCGGGGTGGAGATCGTCTCCACCGGGTCCACGGCGACCACCATCGCCGCCGCCGGGGTGCCGGTGGTACGGGTCGAGGACGTCACCGGTTTCCCGGAGTGCCTGGACGGTCGGGTGAAGACCCTGCATCCGCACATCCACGCCGGTCTGCTCGCCGACCTGCGTTCCGGTGCCCACGTCGCGCAGCTCGCCGACCTCGGCATCGCCCCGTTCGACCTGCTGGTGTCCAACCTGTACCCGTTCCAACAGACCGTCGCCTCCGGCGCCGACCTGGACGGCTGCGTCGAGCAGATCGACATCGGTGGCCCGGCGATGGTCCGGGCGGCGGCGAAGAACCACGCCAGCGTCGCGGTGGTCACCTCGGTGTCGGCGTACCCGGTGATCGAGCAGGCCCTCGCCGACGGCGGCTTCACCCTGACCCAGCGCCGCGCCCTCGCGGCGCGTGCCTTCGCCGACATCGCCGAGTATGACGTCGCGGTCGCCGCCTGGTGCGCCCGCGAGCTGGTCGGTGCCGACACCGACGCGGCGGCCGGTGCCGCCGATCAGCCCGTGGCCGGCGGCGGTGAGCTGGCCGACTGGCCCGCGTTCGCCGGTACCGCCCTGCGCCGGGGCAGCGTGCTGCGCTACGGCGAGAACCCGCACCAGCGGGCCGCGCTCTACCTCGACCCGGCGGCACCGGCCGGGCTGGCCCAGGCCGACCAGCTGCACGGCAAGGAGATGTCGTACAACAACTACGTCGACGCCGATGCCGCCTGGCGGGCGGTGAACGACTTCACCGCCCCGGCGGTGGCGATCATCAAGCACGCCAACCCGTGCGGGATCGCGGTCGGCGTCGACGTCGCGCAGGCGCACCGCAAGGCGCACGCCTGCGACCCGGTCTCCGCCTACGGCGGGGTGATCGCGGTCAACCGGCCGGTCACCGCGGAGTTGGCCGGCCAGATCGCGGAGATCTTCACCGAGGTCGTGGTGGCGCCCGGGTTCGACCCCGGCGCGGTGGAGACCCTCACCGCGAAGAAGAACCTGCGACTGCTGGTCGCCCCGGCGTGGCAGCCGGCCGCCGTCGAGTGGCGGCAGGTCACCGGCGGTACGTTGGCGCAGACCGCCGACCGGATCGACGCCGCCGGTGACGATCCGGCGACCTGGCGGCTGGCCACCGGCTCGCCGGCCGACGACGACTCGCTGGCCGATTTGACGTTCGCCTGGCGGGCGGTACGCGCGGTGAAGAGCAACGCGATCCTGCTCGCGGCCGACACCGCGACCGTCGGGGTCGGCATGGGCCAGGTCAACCGGGTCGACGCCGCGCAGTTGGCGGTAAGCCGGGCCGGGGCCGGTCGGGTCAGCGGGGCGGTGGCCGCTTCGGACGCCTTCTTCCCGTTCGCCGACGGTCTGCAGGTGCTGCTCGACGCCGGGGTGCGGGCGGTGGTGCAGCCGGGTGGATCACTGCGCGACGAGGAAGTGATCGCGGCGGCGGCGGCCGCCGGGGCCACCATGTATCTGACCGGCACCCGGCACTTCTTCCACTGAGCCGGACGTGTCGGTGACCCAGCACCGAGTCGAGGAACGGATCGTCGGCGCCGACTGGGCGCTCGACGAGTTCGAACGGATCCAGTTCGAACGCTGCGAGTTCATCGACGTCGACCTGACCGAGGCGGCGCTGGCCGGCTGCGTGTTCACCAACTGTGTGCTGGCCAACGTACGGGCGAACGCGGCGACCTTCACCCGTTGTGCGTTGCTGCACTGCGTGATCCGGCGTTCGTCGTTGTTCGACGCGACCTTCGACGACTGCAAACTGACCGGCACCCAGTTCCTCGACTGCACCTTGCGGCCACTGCGCGTGGTCGGCGGTGACTGGGCGTTCGTGCTGCTACGCGGGCAGGATCTGACCGGCACGAAGCTGTCCGGGCTGCGACTGCGGGAAGCCGACCTGAGCGAGGCGAACCTGAGCCGGGTCGATCTGACCGGGGCGGACCTCGGCTACGCCCGGTTGACCAACGCGAAGCTGCGCGGGGCGGATCTGCGCGGCGCCGACCTGGCCGGGGTGCAGTTGCGCGGCCTCGATGTCACCGGGGCGCGGATCGACCTGGCGCAGGCGGCGTTGTTCGCGGCCGCGTACGGCGCCGACGTGCGTCCCTGACGGCGACTTTCGGCTGACGTGCCGGTGACCGCTGGCGGCCGTGCCGGTGACCGCTGGCGGCCGTGCCGGTGACTGACGACTGCCGCGGCGGTGACTGCCGGCGAGGTACCGGCCGGGGCGAATCGGGCGACGTGAGACGATCGGCGGCGTGAGCGCGACAATACTGGACGGCAAGGCGGCTGCTGCTGCCATCAAGGATCAACTGCGTACCCGGGTCAAGGCCCTCGCCGAGCAGGGCGTGACTCCCGGGTTGGGGACCGTGCTGGTCGGTGACGATCCCGGCTCCCACGCGTACGTCGACGGCAAGCACCGCGACTGCGCCGAGGTCGGGATCGCCTCGATCCGGCGGGACCTGCCCGTCGACGCCAGCCAGGAGCAGGTGGAGGCGGTGGTCGCCGAGTTGAACGCCGACCCGGCGTGCCACGGCTACCTCGTGCAGTTGCCGATGCCTTCGCAGATCGACACGCAGCGGGTGCTGGAGCGGGTCGACCCGGACAAGGACGCCGACGGGCTGCACCCGGTCAATCTCGGCCGGTTGGTGCTCGGCTTCGACGCGCCGGTCGCCTGCACTCCCCGGGGCATCGTCGAGTTGCTGCGTCGCAACGAGATCCGGCTCCGGGGTGCGGAGGTGGTGGTGATCGGTCGGGGTACCACCGTCGGCCGGCCGCTGGGGTTGCTGCTGACCCGGCGCAGCGAGAACGCCACGGTGACGTTGTGCCACACCGGCACGCTCGATCTGGGCGACCACACCCGGCGGGCGGAGATCGTGATCGCCGCCGCTGGGGTGCCCGGCCTGGTCACCGCTGAGATGATCACACCGGGGGCCACGGTCATCGACGTCGGCATCACCCGGGTGATCGGCGAGAACGGCAAGGGTCAGTACACCGGTGACGTGTCCCCGGACGTCGCCGAGGTGGCCGGCGCGGTCGCCCCGGTGCCCGGCGGGATCGGTCCGATGACGCGGGCGATGCTGCTCACCAACGTGGTCGAGCTGGCCGAACGGGGCATCGCCGGGCGATGAGCTCGCGGCACCGGGCGTGAACTGGGTCTCCGGTCGCGCCCCTGGGCCGCCGAGCCGTTACCTGGCTGATACGGTCCCGACAAATTCGCCCGGTAGCAGGGAGTGAGACGACAATGGGCAAGAAGGTCACCGTCGTCGGGGCCGGCTTCTACGGCTCGACGACCGCGCAGCGCCTGGCCGAGTACGACATCTTCGACACCGTCGTGCTGACCGACATCATCGAAGGCAAGCCCGAGGGACTAGCCCTCGACCTCAACCAGTCGCGGCCGATCGAGGGCTTCGAGACCAAGGTCGTCGGGGCCACCACCGGCGTGGACGGTTCCGGCTACGAGGTGATCTCCGGCTCCGACGTCGTCATCGTCACCGCCGGTCTGCCGCGCAAGCCGGGGATGAGCCGGATGGATCTGCTCGGGGTGAACGCCAAGATCGTTCGTGGGGTGGCGGAGAACGTCGCCCGGTACGCCCCGGACGCGGTCGTCATCGTGGTGTCCAACCCGCTCGACGAGATGACCGCGCTGGCCCAGATCGCCACCGGCTTCCCGCGCAACCGGGTGCTCGGCCAGGCCGGCATGCTGGACAGCGCACGGTTCTCGCACTTCGTCGCGGAGACGCTCGCCGTACCGGTGGCGTCGGTACGCACGCTGACCCTGGGGTCGCACGGCGACACCATGGTGCCGGTGCCCTCGCAGTGCACCGTCAACGGCAAGCCGTTGACCGAGCTGCTGCCAGCGGACAAGGTCGAGGAGCTGGTGGTCCGTACCCGCAACGGCGGCGCCGAGGTGGTCGCGCTGCTCAAGACCGGATCGGCGTACTACGCGCCGTCGGCGGCCGCGGCCCGGATGGCCAAGGCGGTCGCCGAGGACTCCGGCGCGGTGATGCCGGTCTGCGCCTGGGTCACCGGCGAGTACGGCATCGACGGCGTCTACCTGGGCGTCGAGGCGGAGTTGGGCGCGGCGGGCGTGCGCCGGGTGGTCACCACCGACCTGACCGAGTCGGAGCGGGTCGCGCTGGCCGAGGCGGCCGAGGCGGTCCGGGCCAAGCAGGCGGACGTCGCCGGCCTCTGAGCGACGGATTGGAACTGACCGGGGCGGGTCCGGCGGGTGACGCCGGACCCGCCCCGGTGTCGTCGGTGGGATCCCGCCACGGCGTCTGCGGGACCACTGTCCCGGGCCTACCCCGGACTCGCCCTGCGGGTGCCGTTCGTCGCTGCCGTGGTCACCGCCCGCACGCGTCGGCCGGCAATCCAGTACGCTCGTACTGCTAACACGAGTTCCCGAGAGGAGCGCCGGTCGATGGCGAAGATCAAGGTAACGAACCCGGTTGTCGAGCTCGACGGCGACGAGATGACCCGGATCATCTGGAAGCAGATCCGGGAGCAGCTGATCCTGCCCTACCTCGACGTCGACCTGCACTACTACGATCTGTCGATTCAGTACCGTGACGAGACCGACGACCAGGTGACGGTGGACGCCGCGAACGCCGTCAAGCAGCATGGCGTCGGCGTCAAGTGTGCCACCATCACCCCGGACGAGGCCCGGGTCGAGGAATTCGGCCTGAAGAAGATGTGGCGGTCGCCGAACGGCACCATCCGTAACATCCTCGGCGGGGTGGTGTTCCGCGAGCCGATCATCATGTCGAACGTGCCGCGGCTGGTGCCCGGCTGGACCAAGCCGATCATCATCGGCCGGCACGCCCACGGCGACCAGTACAAGGCCTCCGACTTCGTGGTGCCCGGACCGGGTACGGTGACCATCACCTACACCCCGGCCGACGGCAGCGCCCCGGTCGAGATCGAGGTCGCGAACTTCGCCGGTGGCGGCGTCGCGATGGGCATGTACAACTTCGACGAGTCGATCCGGGACTTCGCCCGCGCCTCGCTGCGCTACGGACTGGACCGTGGTTACCCGGTCTACCTGTCGACCAAGAACACCATCCTCAAGGCGTACGACGGCCGGTTCAAGGACCTCTTCGCCGAGGTGTTCGAGGCCGAGTTCGCCGCTGAGTTCGCCGCGGCCGGGATCACCTACGAGCACCGGCTGATCGACGACATGGTCGCCGCCGCGCTCAAGTGGGAGGGCGGTTTTGTCTGGGCCTGCAAGAACTATGACGGTGACGTGCAGTCGGACACGGTCGCGCAGGGTTTCGGCTCGCTCGGTCTGATGACCTCGGTGCTGATGACCCCGGACGGCCGTACGGTGGAGGCCGAGGCGGCGCACGGCACGGTCACCCGGCACTACCGGCAGTGGCAGAAGGGCGAGAAGACGTCGACGAACCCGATCGCGTCGATCTTCGCCTGGACCCGGGGCCTGGCACACCGGGGCAAGCTGGACGGCAACCCGGCGGTCACCGAGTTCGCCAACACGCTGGAGCGGGTCTGCATCGACACCGTCGAGGGCGGCCAGATGACCAAGGATCTGGCATTGCTGATCGGTCGGGACGCCCCGTGGCTGACCACCGACGAGTTCATGTCGGCGCTGGACGCGAACCTGGCCAAGCGCCTGAACGTCTGACCAACGGCTGAGCCGCCCGGGCTTGGCCGCTTACTGACCGGGCTGACCGGGCTGACCGCTTACTGACCGGCGATCCGCCGGCGGGCCTGGCACCGTCACCGGTCCGTCCGGCGGATCGTTGAACCGGGTGGACGTGGTGCCAGTCACGTCCGAGGGGATCTACCGTTAGCGGTCGCCCTGAGCAACATGATGCTGGCGGTCGGTCCTCGGCTGTGATCCAGCAGCCTGCCGTCCCTTCCCTGCGGGGGGCCCTGTCCCGGGCCCCCCGCAACCATCTGTGCTGGCGCCGGCTCTGCTGTGTGCCTCGATCTTTCCGGCGGCGGCCACGTCTGCATCGATGTAGATGGATCTGAATCGGCAATACGCGACGATCTTGCAGTTATCGACGGACAAATAAGACAATAGGTGTCGATAACTGCAAGTCACCCGGTCCCCTTGGGGAGGACGCTGCGCAGGCGTGAAAATGGTGGGTAGGTCGCCCGCCGACGCCGAACGATCTTGGTCTGTCCAGGCCGTGTGCAAGTCTGGCGCCGGGGCCACGGACCTCACGGGTCACGCATTGTCGCTTCGAGCACGCCGGTCAGATTT
>NZ_JBHMIM010000058.1:0-40060 GCF_048060115.1 Micromonospora sp. LOL_023 | reverse complement strand
ACCCACCGACACCGGGCCACCCCCGCACACCCAAAACCCGCCGTGGTACAGGTGATTTACCGGTCAGATCGCCGGGGCGCGGGGGTGGTGCAGATGGTCAGGGGAGGGCGGCGAGGACTTCGGCGCAGCCGTCCTCGGTGGCGATCCGTTCGGCGAGGCCTCGGGCACGTGCGGCGTGCTCCGGTCGGTCGACCACGGTGCGGATCGCGTCGGCCAGCCGGTCGGCGGTCAGCCGCCGGGCCGGGATCGGCTCGGCCCCGACGCCGAGTCGCACCAGCCGCGCCGCCCAGAACGGCTGGTCGGCGATGGCCGGCACGGTGACCGACGGCACCCCGGCGCGCAACGCGGCCGCGGTGGTACCGGCCCCGGCGTGGTGGACGACGGCGGCGACCCGGGGCATCAGCCAGTCGTGTGGCACCTCGCCGATGCGCAACGCGTCGTCGTCGGCGACCCGCAGGTCACCCCACCCGGCCTGCACCACCGCCCGTACGCCGGCCCGCCGCAGCGCCGTGCCGATCGCCGGGCCCGCCTGTGGGTCGAGCACCGCCATGCTGCCGAAGGTGATCAGCACCGGCGGGGGACCGGCCCGCAGAAACTCGGTCAGCTCCGGCGGCGGTGCCCATCCGGGGTCGCTGGCGGGCCACCAGTAGCCGACCATCTCCAGGCCGGGACGCCAGTCGGTCGGGCGGGGCAGCACCGATGGGCTGACGCCGTGCAGCACCGGCCAGCGCGCCCGTTCGGCCTGCGCCAACAACCGGGCCAGGCTGACCGACGGCAGGCCGAGTCGTCGTCGCAGGCGCCGGGACGCCCGGTCGTACGCCCGGGCGCTGACCGCCGAGCCGGCCAGTCCGAGCAGCCGGTTGCCGCGCCGACCCCACGACCGGTCGCCGAGCAGTACGGGTGGAAAGTCACCGGTCGGGGCCACCGGTTGCAGGAACACGCCGATGCTCGGTATGCCACGTCGTTGCGCCACCGAGTAGCCCAGCGGCGCGGTCGTGGTGGCCAGCAGCAGCAGATCGGCGTCGACGCCGACGTCGAGCAGGCCGTCGCCGAGAGCGTCGAGGTAGCGCCGGCCCTGGCTGGCGAACTCGACGGTGCCGCGCAGGCTGCCGCCGTACCGGTGCAGGCGCTGTCCCTCGGCGGTGCGTTGCGCGGCGTACGGATCTCCGGGCAGCGGGCGGAAGTCGAGCCCGGCGGTGGTGACCAGGTCGGTGAAGTTGTCGTGGGTGGTCAGGGTGACCTGGTGGCCGGCGGCGCGGAGCGCCTGCCCGAGACCGGTGTAGGGCGCGACATCGCCGCGGCTGCCGGCGGTCACGATCTCTACCCGCATGGTGGCGCCGCCGCGACTCAGGCGGGCACGTCGACGAAGTGCTCCACCAGCGGCGCGGCGGCGAAGTACGGCCCGATCAGGTCCCGCCAGCGGGGGAACCGGTCGCTGGCCCGGAAGTTCTCCTCGTGCGCGGCGACCGAGTCCCATTCGACGAGCAGGACGAAGCGGGTGGGGGTCTCGACACCTCTGGTCATCCGGACCGAGTGGCAGCCGGGGGTGGTGGCCAGAAGCTCGTGGCCAGTGGCGTAAGCCCGGGCGAAGGCCGCCTCCTGGCCGGGCTGGACGTCGATGAGCGCGATTTCAAGGACCATGGCGGGAAGCGTCGCACATCAGTGGGCCGACATCGGCTCGGGTGGGTCGATCGGCGTGGCCGTCGGGGCCCGCCCCGCTGCCAGCCAACCAAAGAGCTAGCCTCCTAGGATGAATCAGAGGTAGTGCTGATGGTCACCTTCACCCTGGCCCGCTGTGTTCATTCGTCCCCTGGTAGGCAACAATGGCGTCAAAGGAGGGGAGTACTCCTTCGCGCTGGCGTCGTCAGCACGGTCGGCCCGGCTCGCCGGATCGACCCGGTGCCAGCGGTCATCGTGGGCCGGACCATCGAGTCCCGGTCGTGTGATGGCGGAAGAGACCTCCGTCAGTCACTGCTGCGTGCATCTCCACCCGCTCTGGGCCGGTCGGTCCGGGGCGGCTCTGGGCGGTGCCGTGTGTCTGCCGGAGGTCCGAGTTGAATATTCCTGCCTGGGTATGGCTGGTCAGCCTGGTCGTGTTGACTGCGGTGCTGATCGCCGACCTGCTGATCATCGTCCGCCGCCCGCACGAGCCCAGCATGCGCGAGTCCGCGGTCTGGACGGTCTTCTACATCGTGCTCGCGGTGATCTTCGGTCTCGGTGTCTGGGCGACGTCCGGCAGCCGCTACGCCGGGGAGTTCTTCGCCGGGTACGTCACGGAGAAGAGTCTGTCCGTCGACAACCTCTTCGTCTTCGTGATCATCATGGGTCGCTTCGTGGTGCCACGGAAGTACCAGCAGAAGGTCCTGCTGGTCGGGGTGGTGCTGGCGTTGATCCTGCGCGGCGGGTTCATCGCCGCTGGCGCCGTACTGATCTCCCAGTTCTCCTGGGTGTTCTACATCTTCGGCGCGTTCCTGATCTACACCGCGATCGGGCAGCTACGGCACGACCAAGCGGCCGAGGAGTTCTCCGAGAACGCGGTGATCAGGTGGAGCCGTCGGGTGCTGCCGGTCTCCGGTGCCTACGACGGCGGCCGGCTGACGACGGTGACCGAGGCGGGTCGGCGGATGTTCACCCCGATGCTGATCGTGATGATCGCGATCGGGTTCACCGACCTGATCTTCGCCCTCGATTCGATCCCGGCGATCTTCGGGATCACCGAGGAGCCGTACCTGGTCTTCACCGCCAACGTGTTCGCCCTGATGGGGCTGCGGCAGCTCTACTTCCTGCTCGGCGGGCTGCTGAACCGGCTGGTCTACCTCGGCATCGGGTTGGCCGCCGTGCTCGGCTTCATCGGGATCAAGCTGGTCCTCGAGGCGCTTGCCGACAACACCGTGTTCTTCATCAACGGTGGGGAGCCGGTCGGCTGGGCACCGCACATCCCGATCTGGCTGTCGCTGACGTTCATCTTCGTGACGTTGGTGGTCACGACGGTGGCGTCGTTGGTCAAGTCGTCGCGCGACCGCAAGCGCGAACTCGCCGACATCGTCAAGTGAGGGCTGCCGGCCTCGTCACGTGAGGGTTGGTGATCTCTTCAGACGAACCGGCCTGGTCGGGGTCGCCCGCAGGCGACCCCGACCAGTGACCGATCAGTTCTGGTGTTTGCGCCGGGCCTGCGACCGGGCCCGGGTGGTCTGGTCGAGGATGACCTTGCGCAGCCGGATCGCCTCGGGCGTCACCTCGACGCATTCGTCCTCCCGGCAGAACTCCAACGCCTGCTCGAGGGAGAGCTTGCGGGGCGGGACCAGCCGCTCCAGCTCGTCAGCGGTCGACGACCGCATGTTGGTGAGCTTCTTCTCCTTGGTGATGTTGACGTCCATGTCGTCGAGGCGGGAGTTCTCGCCGACCAGCATGCCCTCGTACACCGGGGTGCCGGGCTCGACGAAGAGCGAGCCGCGTTCCTGCAGGTTGAACATGGCGAAGCTGGTCGCCACCCCGGTCCGGTCGGCGACCAGCGAACCGGTCGGCCGGGTACGCAGCTCGCCGAACCATGGCTCGTAGGACTCGAAGACGTGGTGCAGGATGCCAGTGCCGCGGGTCTCGGTGAGGAACTCGGTCCGGAAGCCGATCAGCGCACGGGCCGGGACCAGCCACTCCATCCGGATCCAGCCGGTGCCATGGTTGACCAACTGCTCCATCCGGCCCTTGCGGGTGGCCAGCAGCTGGGTGATGGCCCCCAGGTAGTCGTCCGGTGCGTCGATGGTCAGCCGCTCCACCGGCTCGCAGGTGCGTCCGTCGATCTCCCGGGTCACCACCTGTGGCTTGCCGACGGTCAACTCGTACTGCTCGCGGCGCATCTGCTCGACCAGGATCGCCAGGGCGAGCTCACCGCGGCCCTGTACCTCCCACGCGTCGGGGCGTTCGGTGGGCAGCACCCGCAGCGACACGTTGCCGATCAGCTCGCGGTCCAGCCGGTCCTTGACCAGCCGGGCGGTGACCTTCGAGCCTTTGACCTTGCCGGCCAGCGGTGAGGTGTTGGTGCCCAGGGTCATCGAGATGGCCGGCTCGTCGACGGTGATCAACGGCAGCGGCCGCGGGTCGTCGGCGTCGGCCAGCGTCTCGCCGATCATGATGTCCGGGATCCCGGCGACCGCGATGATGTCGCCCGGTCCGGCGGAGTCGGCCGGTTTGCGCTCCAGGCCCTCGGTCATCAGTAGTTCGGAGATCCGGACCTTCTGTTGGCTGCCGTCGGTGCGGCACCAGGCGACGGTCTGGCCCTTGCGGATGTTGCCCTGGCGGACCCGGCACAGCGCGAGCCGGCCGAGGAACGGTGAGGCGTCGAGGTTGGTCACGTGGGCCTGCAGCGGCGCGTCCGGGTCGTACGCGGGCGCGGGGATGGTCTCCAGCAGGCTGCGGAACAGCGGTTCGAGGTTGTCACTGTCGCCGGGCACGGAACCGTCGCCCGGCTGGGTCAGCGAGGCGATGCCGTCGCGGGCGCAGGCGTAGAGGATCGGGAAGTCGATCTGTGCCTCGTCGGCGTCGAGGTCGAGGAAGAGTTCGTACGTGTCGTCGACGACCTCTTTGATCCGGGCGTCCGGCCGGTCCACCTTGTTGATCACCAGGATGATCGGCAGCCGGGCCTGCAGCGCCTTGCGCAGCACGAAGCGGGTCTGTGGCAAGGGTCCTTCGCTGGCGTCGACCAGCAGCAGGACGCCGTCGACCATGGTGAGGCCACGCTCCACCTCGCCGCCGAAGTCGGCGTGCCCCGGCGTGTCGATGATGTTGATGACGACCGGGTCACCCTGGTCGGGCAGGTAGGTGATCGCGGTGTTCTTGGCCAGGATGGTGATGCCCTTTTCCCGCTCCAGGTCCATGGAGTCAAGCGCGCGGTCGGACATTTCAGCACGGGTGTGCAGTTGGCCGCCTTGGCGCAGCATCGCGTCAACCAAGGTGGTCTTACCGTGGTCGACATGCGCGATGATGGCCACGTTGCGGAGATCGGAGCGGGTCTGCATGGCTCTATCCTCCCGGAATCCGGTTGGCCGCCCGCCAGCGGGTCCGCCAGGATCACCCAGCTGGCGGGCGTTGCCGGTCACCGCAGGTCAGCGCCGGCGGCGTGGGGTGGGTGCAGTCCCTCGGCGGGGTCGGTCGGCGGGGTCGGGTCGGGCAGGCGGGCGAGCGCGCTGGGCCACCAGAATCGGCGTCCCAGCACCATCGCGATCGCCGGCACCAGCAGGGTCCGCACCAGCAGGGTGTCCAGCAGTACGCCGAATCCGACGATGATCCCGATCTCGGTGAGGGTGACCAGTGGCAGTACCCCGAGGACGGCGAAGACCGCGGCGAGCAGGATGCCGGCACTGGTGATCACGCCGCCGGTGACGGCCAGCGCGGTCCGCATCCCCTGCCGGGTGCCCTGGGTGGGGGTCTCCTCCCGGGCCCGGGTGGTCAGGAAGATGTTGTAGTCGACGCCGAGGGCGACCAGGAACAGGAACGCCAGCAGCGGCACGCTGGTGTCCAGCGCGGGGTAGCCGAGGACCTGGGTGAACAGGGCGGTGGCGGCGCCGAGCGCGGCGAAGAAGGTGGCGACGACGGTGCCGACCAGGATCAGCGGCGCGACCAGGGAGCGCAGCAGCACGATCAGCACCGCCAGCACCACGATGAGCACCAGAGGTACGACGACCCGCAGGTCGCGCAGGGCCGCTTCGCGGGCGTCCAGGTTGGCGGCGACGGAGCCCCCGACCAGGGCGTCGGCGTCGGGTACGGCACCGACGGCGGCCCGCAGGTCGCGGACGGTCTGGTAGCTCTGCGCGCTGTCCGGCTCGGCCCGTAGGACGACCTCGATGACGGTGCGGTCGTCGTCGCCGCCGGTGGGTCGGGCGCTGGCGACTCCGTCGACGATGCCGACGGCGTCGAGCACCTGTTGTTCGCGGTCGGCGTCGGCGACGACGAGGACCGGGTCGGCGGTGCCGGCCGGGAAGGACCGGGACAGGGTGGCGAGTCCGTCGATGGATTCGGCGCTGACCCGGAACTGTTCGGTCTTGCTGAGGCCGAGTCGGGCGTCGAGCAGTCCGGTGGCGAGGACGGCGAGCAGCAGCACCGATCCGGCCAGGACGGTGCGGGGGCGTCGGCTGACCAGGTTGCCGGCGCGGGCCCAGATCCCGGTGCGGGTGGGGTCGGCCTGTCCGGGGCGGGGGATGAAGGGCCAGAACAGTCCGCGTCCGCACACCGACAGGGCGGCGGGCAGGACGACGAGTCCGTACAGGGCGGCGGTGCTGATGCCGACGGCGCCGGCGACGCCGATCGCCCGGTCGTTGGCGAGGATCGCGGCGAGCAGGGTGAGCAGGCTGAGTACGACGGTGAGGGCGCTCGCGGTGATCGCCGGTCCGGCGGAGCCGAGTGCGCGGCGCAGCGCTCGGCGGCGGTCGGGTTCGCGGCGTAGTTCCTCGCGGTAGCGGGCGATGAGCAGCAGGGCGTAGTTGGTGCCGGCGCCGAAGACGAGGACGTCGACGATTCCGGTGGTGGACGGGTCGATCCGCAGGTCGATGGCGCGGCTGACGATGGCGATGAGTCCGTTGCTGACCACGTCGGCGGTGCCGACCACGGCGAGCGGGACGAGCCAGAGCCAGGGGCTGCGGTAGGTGATCAGCAGCAGGGTGGCGACGACGGCGACGGTGGCGGCGAGCAGGGTGATGTTGGCGCCGTCGAAGGCCGCGGCGACGTCGGCGGTGAATCCGGCGCCGCCGGTGAGTTCGGCGGTGGTGCCGTCGGGCAGGCCGGCGCTGGCCTCGGCGCGTAGCCGGTCGACGATGTCGCCGAGCCGTTCGATGTCGATCTCGGCCGGCAGCGGGACGGCGACCAGTGCGGCGGTCCGGTCGGGTGCGAAGACGGGTGGGCTGACCTCGCCGCCGACGGCGTCGCGGGCGAAGGCGTCGCGGTCGGCGGCGATGGC
Source organism: Micromonospora sp. LOL_023 (assembly GCF_048060115.1). Lineage (NCBI taxonomy): Bacteria > Bacillati > Actinomycetota > Actinomycetes > Micromonosporales > Micromonosporaceae > Micromonospora > Micromonospora sp. LOL_023. The sequence continues at coordinate 33,114 of NZ_JBHMIM010000058.1, read as the reverse complement.
CGCTTCGTCGGCGGCGGTGAGCGGGCGGCCGTCGCGGGAGTAGACGACCAGGGCCGGGTTGAGCTGCCCGCCCGGCAGTTGCCGGCGTAGCTCGGCGACCTGGACGGACTCGGCGGTGTCGGGTAGGGCCCCGGTGGGGTCGTTGCCGGTGCGGGGGTCACCGGCGAGGGCGATCACCAGCGTGGAGAAGGCCGCTGCGGCGAGCAGCACCAGCCAGGCGGTCCATCTGCCGCAGATGATCGCGGTCAACCGGGATCCGATCGTGGTTGCCATCGCTGGCCTCGTCCCTCGCTGGCCGCCAGATATTACGGCTGTCGAATATCTCGTTCATCGAAACTATAGCGGTACTGGGATAGGGTTTCGCCAGGGCGTCGAACGGAGGACCAGGGTTGAGCGCCGGCGTGTGGGGGCCCCGGCCGAGTGGTCGGCAGGCCGTGGTGGCCGAGATCATCCGTCGGCTGCGCGGCTACACCGTCGAAGCCGGTCACGTCGGGCACGCCTTCGCCGCGTTGCACGACCTGCACGCCACCGACCTGCAGGCGCTGATCGCGGTGATGGACGCCGAACAGTCCGGTGACCCGATCACCCCGGGCGTGCTGGCTACCCAGCTGAACCTCACCTCCAGTTCGGTGACCGCGCTGGTCGACCGGCTGGAGCGGGCCGGGCACCTGCACCGCGACCGCGACGCCAGCGACCGGCGCAAGGTGCGGCTGCGGTACGCGGCCGGCGGTGCGGAGCTGGCCCGGGAGTTCTTCGCGCCGCTCGGGCAGCGCACCGACGCGGTGATGGCCGACTTCACCGACGACGAGTTGGAGACGGTCCGGCGGTTCCTGGCGGCGGTGGGGGACTCCATCCGGGCGCACCGCGACGAGGTCCGCGCCGCTGCCCGCACCGTCGTGCGCCCCGGACCGGCACCGACGACACCGGCTGACGGTGATGCCGGCTGACCGCCCGCCGGGCGGGCGTCGCGCCCGGGTCGGCCCGCGACGGCTGATCCGGGTCCGCCGGGACCTGCCGGTGCGTACCCGTGACGGGCTGCGGCTGAGGACCGACCACTACGTCGCGCCGGTCGGTCGGGCGCCGGCTGTGCTCATCCGTACGCCGTACGGCCGTGGTGGTCCGGTTTGGTTGCTCGGCCTGCTGCTGGCCCGCCGGGGCTGGCACGTCCTGGTGCAGTCCTGCCGGGGCACCTTCGGCTCCGACGGGGAGTTCGAGCCGTTGCGCCACGAGCGGGCCGACGGGCTGGACACCCTGGAGTGGTTGCGTCGCCAACCCTGGTACGACGGCCGGCTCGGTACCTTCGGAATCAGTTACCAGGGTTTCGGGCAGTGGGCGAGCGCGGCGCACGCCGGTGCGGATCTGCGGGCCATGGTCGCCGTGGTCACCGCCGCGCAGATTCGCGATTCCACGTACGCGGGCGGCTCGTTCTCGCTGGACACGATCCTGACCTGGGCCGAGCTGCTCTCCGCGCAGCGGGTGCCGTGGCTGGCCCGGCGGCGCGAACTGCTGCGGGGCCAGCCACGGCTGAGAGCCGGCTTGGCGCACCTGCCGTTGGCCGAAGCGGACCGGGTCGCGACCGGGGCGGCGGTGCCGTTCTTTCAGCAGTGGCTGGATCAGCACCAGCCGGGTGCCGCGTACTGGCGTGCCCGGACGTTCCACCGGGAGATCGCCCAGGTGCGGGCCCCGGTGTCGATGGTGACCGGGTGGCACGACATTTTCCTGACCGCCCAGTTGGCCGACTACGCCGCGTTGCGGGCCGCTGGCCGTCGACCCGCGCTGACGATCGGACCGTGGACCCATGGCAGTCCCGGTCTGTTCCGGACCGCGGTGCGGGAGGCGGTGTCGTTCTTCGGCGCGCATCTCGACGCCGAGCCGGCGTCGGCGCCCGGTGCGCGGGCACGGCCGGCCCCGGTCCGGGTACATGTGGCCGGCGCTGGTTGGCGGCACGTTTCCGACTGGCCGCCGCCTGCGACGCCGACCCGCTGGTGTCTGTGGCCCGGCGGGCGGTTGGACCGCGCGGTGCCGCCGGTCTCCGCGCCGGACCAGCACGGCTACGACCCGGCCGACCCGACCCCGTCGGTCGGCGGTGCCCTGTTGGTGGCACAGCGGGCCGGGGTACGCGACAACCGGGCATTGGAGGCTCGTGCGGATGTGCTGACGTACACCAGCGCTGTCCTGGATCGGCCGTTGGAGGTGATCGGCCCGGTCACCGCCGAGGTCTTCGTGCGCGGCGAGCTGCCGCACTTCGACGTCTTCGTCCGGCTGTGCCGGGTCGACCGGTGGGGGCGTTCCTGGAACGTCTGTGATGGACTGACGCGGGTGGACGGTGGGGTCGTCGGGGTGGGCGACGGTGTGCGCCGGGTGCAGGTGGCGCTGTGGCCGACGGCATGTCGGTTCGGGTCGGGGGACCGGCTGCGGGTGCAGGTCAGCGGGGGTGCCCATCCGCGTTGGGCGCGTAATCCGGGCACTGGTGAACCGTTGGGCAGGGCTCGGACGCTGCGTGCCGGGCGGCGGTGGATATTCCACGACCCGGCGCGTTCCTCGGCGCTGTGGTTGCCGGTCACGCAGGGTTGACGTACGTCTGACAACAATGGCCGGTCGTTGCGCGCGGAGGCAGGCCCAAGTTCGTCAATGAACGTGTTGATTTGCATACTCTGAGTTATTTCCGCTGGTCAGAAGCTTGTTGATCGCGCTATTCTCGAGACAAGGCACCGGCGGACGGGGTATGCGACCACTGGGTCGACGGACACCGGGCGATCGGGCCGCCGCCCCACCGACGTGCCAGCTGACACGTGGGTGACCGGCCTGGCCGACCGGTGCTCACAGTGGATCGCGCTAGCTTGCCGGCGGCACTGCTCCTGCGGGCGAGCGATGCACGCCGGCTGGCCACCGCGAGCCGGGCCCATTCCCGTCGACAACGACCGATCGTCGACCCGACGCCGACCGACGAGTCGACCGACACCGGTCGCCCGTCGACCCGACGCCGGTCGATCCCACCTGCGCCGGACCGGGCCCACCGGTCGGATCCGGCCCCACCCGTACAGCCGGGGAACCGGCGGATCCACCGATCCGGCCGACACACCGACCGGCTGGGAAAGGAGGCAATCCACATGGGAATTTGGACCGATCTAGCGACCTGGCGGGGTCCCACCGTCAACAGCGGTAACGGCACCGGCGCTCTCAACGAACCGGCGGATCGGCTCGACGAACACCATGGAATCGTGGTGCACATCGCCGCCGGCTACTTCGAGGGCACGATCGCCTGGCAACGCAATCCGGCGTCGCGGGTGTCGTCACACTTCGTGGTGGCCAAGGACGGTCGCGTCGCCCAGATGGTGGATACCGAGATTCGCGCCTGGACCCAGCGGGCCGGCAACCGTACCTGGCTCAGCATCGAGAACGAGGGGTTCCTGCCGGACCGGCTGACTCCGCAGCAGGTGGAGGCCAACGCCCAGTTGCTGGCCAGGTCACACCGCGAACATGGCGTTCCGGTCCGCAACGCGGACAGTCCGCTCGAACGAGGCCTCGGTCATCACAGCATGGGTGCCGAGCAGGGCTTCGACTGGGGGCACAGCCAGTGTCCCGGCCCGGCGATCGTCGCCCAGAAGCCGACGATCGTCGCCCGGGCGGCACAGATCATCACCCCGGTCCGGCCACCGGCGCCACCGCATCCACGTTGGATCATCGACCTCGACGACCCGGGAGACAACGTCATGTACCTCGTACAGTGCACCACCCAGACCCCGAACCCGATCTTCGTCGTCCACGACAGCGGCAAGGTACGCCACATCGGCCCGGCGGAGCTGGCCTATCTGCGGAGCCGCACCGGCGACGACGCCGTACCCACGATCACCGAGTCCGAGGTGTCCGCCTGCTCCCGGCTGCTGGCCGAGGCCCGGGTCTCCCAGGGCTTCCTGCAAAACTGACAGCACCGACAGACCTGACCGGACCCGGCCGGCCGGGTCCGGTCAGCCCTACCGGCCCGGCCGGCACCGCCTCGGTCAGCCCGCCGACGATGAACGCCTTCTCCTTTCCTCGGTCGGCAGTAGGTCGGTCGTAGGAAGCTGGGTGCGGACACCGCTGGCACCTCCCCGGACAGCTGCCAGCTCGTCGAGGAAACCGTGGATCACCCGGGCGAACTCGACCGGATTGTCGTGACTCATCGCGTGCACCACGCCGGGCAACCGGACCAGCCGGGCGTCCGGAGCCTGCCGCCGCAGTTGGGCGACCCATTCGTCGGATACCAGCGGGTCGCGGGTGCCGCGGCACACCAGCACCGGCGCGCCGACCCGGGCGATCTTGTCCTCGGGCCGGTCGACCAGCGCCGCGGCGAAGGTCCGCAACACCCGGCGGACGCCGGCCCGCCGGTAGCTGGTCACCTGCAGCCGTCTCAGCCGCCGCGACTGGGTGGCCCGCTCGCGCTGCCAACGCCACAGCTGGCCAAGCCAGCTGCGCCGATCCCGGTCCACGATCGGGCTGGCCAGCACCACCGCCGACACCCAGTCGGGGGCTTGCGCCGCCGTCTCCAGCACCACCTGGCAGCCGAGCGAGACACCGACCAGCACCACCGGCTCGGTGACCACCGCCGGTAACCAGCTGGCCAGGGCGGTGCCAACTTCGGCGACCCCGGGCACCGGATCCGGCTTGCTGCTGTGGCCACAGCCGGGCAGGTCCGGAGCCAGGACCGTCCCGCTGGTCGCGAGCCGCCGCGCCACCGGGACGCAGAGCCCGTCGGCCACCCCGAAACCGTGAACCAGCACGACGGGCGGGCGTCGGCCGCCGCGTACCGCGTCGGCTGTGATCACCGCCGGCTGCCGCCAGCACAGGCTGGCGATCGTCCAACCGGTGTCCGCCGGCGCACCGGCGCGAACGCGCCAGCTCGGCGCGGCGGGGACCTCGACCCGGCCGGTGACCGGCTGCGGCGCCGGCACGGCCGGCGACGGAGTGAGCAGCGTGCTCATCGGACGCCGCGTCCCGGCCAGGAGGCCAACGCCGGCTGTCGGCCCCCGGTCACCCGGGCCCCGAGCGGCTCCGGACACATCACGTTGCCGCCGGTGTGGTCGACGGACTCGTGGGCGAAGTGGGTTCGTGGCACGGTGCGGGCACCGGCCCGTTCGGTCCTCGCCGGCAGCAGCCGGGCGGCGAGCACCCCGAGCCGGGCGCCGGCCCCGACGTGAACCTCCCGGCGGGGCCGGCGAATCAGTCGGCCGACGGCCTGCGCCACCTGGTCGGCGTCGCCGGGGCGGGTCGGCGGCACCACCCGCCGGCCGGTCCAGTTGGCGGCGTTGCGCAGCAACGGGGTGTCCGCCGGCCCGGCCACCACCGTGCACACGGCGATCCCCGGCACGTCGCGGACCTCCTGGCGGGTGCAGTCGCTCAACGCCCGGACGGCGTGCTTGCTAGCCACGTACGCGCTCTGCTGTGGTGCCGGCACCCAGCAGGCGACCGACGACACGTTGATCAGGGTGCCGTGCCCCTGGTCCCGGAACCAGGGCAGGACCGCGCGGACGCCGTGGTAGGTGCCGAAAAGGTTTGTCTGCACCACCTGATGCCACAGCGGTGCCGGGGACTCCTCGACCGGACCGAACAGGTTCACCCCGGCGTTGTTGACCCAGACGTCGATGCGGCCGAAGCGGGCTACGGCGCGCCGGGCGGCGTCGGCCACGGCGTCGGCGTCGGTCACATCCAGCGGTGCCACCAGCACCTGCGCGCCCCGACCACGGCATTCGGCGGCCAACGTCTCCAGAGAGTTCTCCCGCCGGGCGAGCAGCACCAGGGTGGCGCCGGCCGCGGCGAAGCGTCGGGCGCAGGCCCGGCCGATTCCGCTGGACGCACCGGTGACGACGACGATCCGGTCGTCGAGGTGTCTGGACACGGTTTCCTCCTGACAAGGATGCGGGTGACGGTCAACCCATCGGCGGTACGCGAACGGCAACGCCATCGGCCGTCCCAGGTCCGCCACCGGGGACAGGGCCGCGCCGGCTCGCCGTCGCCGAAGCGGTTGACCTCCGAGATGCCCGCCACCTGCAGAGCCGGGGCGGCCCGGGGGCCGAAGCCCGCCGGACCGCACCGTCGGTGCCCGTCCTGTCCCGCGTACCCATGGGGTTTGCTGCCGTCCCGCTCGGCCGTCCCAGCCGCGTCGCCCCGGCGCGGCGCAGGGCGACTGCCCAGCGGAGCCGGGTCGAAACCTGATCGGGTCCTTCGCGGGCTGCCCGGTGGCGGTAGCGGCGGTTTCCGTCCGGGCCGGTGCGGGTAGGGCTGCGGTGGCCACCACCCCGTCACGTCCCTACCGCGAGGAGCGAACCAGTCATGGGCGACGACAGCCAGCACCTCCGGCAGGATCCGACGCGGCAGTACGGCCAACGGCAGGGGCAGCCGGTGCAGAAGCAGCACCCGCCGGGCAGCACCGCGAAGATGGATCCGCCGCCGGACCACGGCGAACGGAGCTACCGGGGCAGCGGCAAGCTGACCGAGCGCCGGGCGGTGATCACCGGTGCGGATTCGGGCATCGGCCGGGCGGTCGCGCTGGCGTTCGCCCGCGAAGGCGCCGACGTGTGCTTCTCCTACCTGCCGCAGGAGGAACACGACGCGCGGCAGACGGCCCGGCTGATCGAACAGGCCGGTCGGCGGGCGGTGCCGGTGCCGGGCGACATCACCGAGGAGCACCAGTGCGTGGAGTTGGTACGCCGGGCCGTCGAGGAGCTGGGCGGCATCGACATCCTGGTCAACAACGCCGCGTACCAGATGGCGCAGGAGAAGGGGATCGCGGAGATCTCCACCGAGCAGTTCGACCGGGTGTTCAAGACCAACCTGTACGCGCTGTTCTGGATCTGCAAGGCGGCGGTCCCGCACATGCCGTCCGGATCGAGCATCATCAACACGTCGTCCATCCAGGCGTTCGATCCGTCGCCGTCGCTGCTGGACTACGCCACCACCAAGGCGGGCATCGTGAACTTCACCAAGGGCCTGGCGATGAACCTGGTCGACCAGGGGATCCGGGTGAACTCGGTGGCGCCCGGCCCGGTGTGGACGCCGCTGATCCCGGCGACGATGCCGCCGGACTCGGTTGAGCGGTTCGGCACCCAGTCGCCGATCGGCCGGCCGGCGCAGCCGGCGGAGCTGGCACCGTCGTTCGTCTTCTTCGCCTCGCAGGAGTCCAGCTACACCACCGGCGAGGTGCTCGCCGTGACCGGCGGTCGGCGCACGATCTGAGTGACCGCGTTCGCTGTATCGAGCCGGTGACCACGATCGCCGTGCCGGGACGGGTCCGCAGCGTTGAACAGGAGCGCCTGCCGGGTCTGACCGTCGACCTACCAGCCGCGGGCCCGCCACTGAGGCAGCGACGGGCGTTCGGCGCCCAGCGTCGAATCCTTGCCGTGGCCGGGGTAGAACCAGGTGTCGTCGGGCAGCCGGTCGAACAGTTTCCGCTCCACATCCGTCATGAGCTGCTGAAACGCGCCTGCGCTTGTTGTTCTTCCAGCCCCCCCAGGGAAGAGGGCGTCACCGGTGAACAGGTGCGGGACGCCGTCGGGATCGTGGTAGAGCAGGGCGATCGAGCCGGGGGTGTGCCCGACCAGGTGGATGACCTCCAGGGCGCAGTCGCCGACGGCGACCCGGTCGCCGTCGGCGACCGTCCCGGTGACCACAGGTAGTTCGTCGGCGTCGGCCGGGTGGGCGAGCGACGCCGCACCGGTGGCGGTGACCACTTCCTCCAGCGCCACCCAGTGATCCATGTGCCGGTGGGTGGTGACCACGGTGGTCAGCCCGGCCGGACCGACCAGCTGCAACAGCCGGGGCGCCTCGTTGGCCGCGTCGATCAGCACCTGCTCGCCGGTGGCGTGACAGCGCAGCAGGTAGGCGTTGTTCGCCATCGCGCCGACCGCGACCTTGGTGACGCTCAACGCGGCCAGCTCCCGCACCTGCGGCGGGCCGCCGACGACGACATCTCCCTGGTAGGGCACCGGATCCTCCTACTGGTAGTGGCCTGGACGGAATTGGCTTTCCCGGGGTGCCGGATGAAGGCTACCGTTGCCGTGACGCGTCAGGCAGAACTCATGGAAGGAGGTGATGACGACCGTGACTGTGCGCTGCGGTCCGTCCGCCGCCCCTTTCCTCCGGTGCCACCCGGCCGAGCCGGTCGGTGTGCTCCCCTCGACCTGACAAGGGTTGCCATGACGTTCGATCTCACGTCCCTCGGTTGGGACGCCTTCTACGATCGTGCCCTGTCCACTCTCGACACCACCGACCGGCCGGGCCGGGTAGCCCGGGTGGACCGTGGCGTCTGCACCGTACTGGTCGCCGAAGGCCTGGTCCGGGGCAGCCTCGCCGGTGCGGTCCTGTCCGTCGCGGCGGCCGACCCCGCGGCCCTGCCCTGTGCCGGCGACTGGGTGACCGTGCGGACCTGGCCGGATCAACGGATCACCGTGGAACAGGTGCTGCCCCGGCGTAGCGCGGTCGTGCGCCGTACCGCCGGCCGGGACTCCACCGGTCAGGTGCTGGCCGCCAACGTCGACGTCGCCGCGGTGGTCGAGCCGATGCACCCGACGCCCGACATCGGCCGGATCGAACGGTTCCTCGCCCTGATCTGGGAGTCCGGCGCCGAACCGGTCGTGCTGCTGACCAAGTGTGACGCCGTCGCCGACCCGGCGGCGGTGGTCCAGCTGGTCGCGGGGTCCGCGCCGGGGGCGCGGGTGCTCGCGGTCAGCGCTCAGCGCGGCGACGGGCTGGCCGAGGTACGGCCGTACGTGGCGGTCGGGCGGACGCTTGGCCTGCTCGGGCCCTCCGGTGCGGGCAAGTCGACACTGGTGAACGCCCTGGCGCAGGCGGAGGTGATGGGCACCCAGTCCATTCGGCGGGTCGACGGCAAGGGTCGGCACACCACCACCTACCGGGCGCTGATCCCGATTGCCGGCGGCGGCGCGGTGCTGGACACCCCGGGCGTACGAGCGGTGGGCCTGTTGGACGCCGCCGGCGGGCTCGACGAGGCGTTCGCCGACGTCGCGCAGCTCGCCACCGAGTGCCGGTTCGCCGACTGCGGACACGGCAACGAGCCGGGCTGCGCGGTCCGTGCCGCGCTCGCCTCGGGTGACCTGCCGGTACGCCGGTGGGAGAGCTGGCAGCGGCTGCAACGGGAGGCGGCGTACGAGATGCGCCGTCGCGACGTGCGGCTGGCGGCGGCGGAGCGGGCCAAGTGGAAGCGGGTCAGCAAGGAGAACCGGGAACGGTACCGGCAGCGGTGAGCGCCGCCGGTACCGAGGTCACGGCGGGCGTCCCACCGTCAACTGACGGTGGGATGCTCGCGCAGCCATTCGTCGACGGTGTCGGTGCGGATCGCCTCGTAGAGCGCGGCGGCCTGAGCTTCGTCGGGGAAGACCACGCTCTGCCCGTCCTGCTGTCCGGTGCCGGACGACGGCGAGGTGAGCATGGTCAGGTCGGCACTGCGTAGTTGCCGTAGCGCCCACACCGTGTCGAACACCGAGGTGCTCTCGTCGACGCTGACCGCGTCGGCGGTGGCACGCAGGAAATCGTTGAGCCGGCCCGGGTCGGTGAGCAGCCCTTCGCCGCTGGCCTGGTCCAGCACGGCGGCGATGATCTCCTGCTGGTGGCGCACCCGGGTGAAGTCGCCGTCGGTGAACTGGTAGCGCTGGCGGGCGTAGTCGAGCGCGGTGTCGCCGTCCATCTGCTGCAGCCCGGCGGTGAACTGCCGGTACGGCGGGTGGACCGAGGTGAACGACTCGTCGACGGCGAGCTCGATGCCGCCGACCGCGTCGATGATCTCGGCGAACCCGCCGAAGTCGATCAGCACGACGTGGTCGATGCGGACGCCGGTGAACGCCTCGACGGTCTGTACCAGCAGCGGCGTGCCACCGTTCGCGTACGCTGAGTTGATCTTGTCGTCGTGTCCGCCGTCGGTGCCGGTCGGGTCCGGCACCCGTACCCACGTGTCGCGGGGGATCGAGACCAGCTGGGCGCTGTCGCGGTCGGCCGGCAGGTGGGCCAGGATGATGGTGTCGGTGCGCGAGCCCGAAGTGTCGGGATCCCGTGAGTCGCTGCCGACGATCAGGAAGTTCGCCGCCTTCTCGACCGCCTTGACGGGGCGCTGCGCCTGCGGCAGGGCGGTGAAGACCTCGACCTTGTCGACCTGTGACTCGACCGACCGGGCGTAGAGCCAGCCGGCGGTGGCGGTCCCGCCCACCACCAGCAGCAGGGACAGGCCGGCGATCAGCAGGGTGAGGCGCAGCCAACGACCGCCGCGCCGGCCGGCCGCCGGTGGGGAGACTTCGTCCAGGTTCGGACCATCCTCGGAGGGCACTGATGGTTGCGTCGTAGTGTCGGCTACCTGATCGGCCATGAGATGAGACGGTACGTCGCCACGTGGCGGGTCGACACCGCCGGCTCGGCTGATCTGTCCCGACCGGCAGGGGAGGGGCCGACCCGTCCCACCCCCCGATCGGACGGGCCGGCCCGCTGACGCGTGGAGGAACCCCTACTCCACGCGAGGTCAAATGGTGCCTTGACCGATATATGGAGTATGGCGAACGGTCGGCGGTCCCCGTGCCGGTTTCAGCGGACCCGCCGGCAACGTTGCCCCGATCGGGGGACATCGCGCGGGTGACCGGGCGCCAGGTGTGTCCCCGAAAGTTGTCGGACCCCGGGGCTACAGTTGCCCAGGCGCGCGGCGCGTCGCTGTTCAGCAGGGCGTCGCTGTTCAGCAGGCACTGCGTCCCCGAGCGGACCCGGTGGCCTTGCCCCGCGGCTCGCACGACAGCTCCAGCTCGCACGACAGCTCAGCTCGCACACAGCTCAGCCGGATACACCTGACCCTGCACATCTCAGCATTCAACGGGAGCAGCCGGACCGTGGCCGACCGATTGATCATCCGTGGCGCGCGTGAGCACAACCTCCGCGACGTCAGTCTCGACCTGCCCCGTGACGCGCTGATCGTGTTCACCGGGCTCTCCGGCTCCGGCAAGTCCAGCCTGGCCTTTGACACGATCTTCGCCGAAGGGCAGCGGCGGTACGTGGAGTCACTGTCGTCGTACGCGCGGCAGTTCCTCGGTCAAATGGACAAACCGGACGTCGACTTCATCGAGGGGCTTTCGCCGGCGGTCTCGATCGACCAGAAGTCCACCTCCCGCAACCCGCGTTCGACGGTCGGCACGATCACCGAGGTCTACGACTACCTGCGGCTGCTGTTCGCCCGAGTCGGTGAGCCGCACTGCCCGGTCTGCGGGGAGCGGATTTCCCGGCAGACTCCGCAGCAGATCGTCGACCGGGTCCTGGCGATGCCGGAGGGCACCCGGTTCATGGTCCTCGCCCCGGTGGTGCGTGGCCGCAAGGGCGAGTACGTGGACCTCTTCGCCGACCTACAGGCCAAGGGGTACGCCCGGGCCCGGGTCGACGGGGTGGTGCACCCGCTGACCGAGCCGCCGAAGCTCAAGAAGCAGGAGAAGCACACCATCGAGGTGGTCGTCGACCGGCTCACCGTCAAGGCCGGCGCCCGGCGGCGGCTGACCGACTCGGTGGAGTCCGCCCTCGGACTGGCCGGCGGCATCGTGCTGCTCGACTTCGTCGACCTCGCCGAGGACGACCCGGGTCGGGAGCGACGCTACTCCGAACACCTCGCCTGCCCGAACGACCACCCGTTGGCGATCGAGGACCTGGAACCGCGGGTCTTCTCCTTCAACGCGCCGTACGGTGCCTGCCCGGAGTGTGTCGGGCTGGGCACCAAGAAGGAGGTCGACGCCGAGCTCGTCGTCCCGGACATCGAGCGCACCCTGCGTGACGGGGCGATCCAGCCGTGGTCCGGTGGGCAGACCCAGGAGTACTTCCTGCGGCTGCTCGCCGCCCTCGGCGAGGCCGAGCACTTCGACCTGGACACGCCGTGGCGCAAGCTGCCCAGCCGGGCCCAGAAGACGGTCCTCTACGGCTCCGACGACCAGGTGCACGTGCGCTACCGCAACAAGTACGGCCGGGAGCGCTCCTACTACACCGGCTTCGAAGGCGTGATCCAGTGGATCGAGCGGCGGCACACCGACACCGAGTCGGAGTGGTCACGGGACAAGTACGAGGGGTACATGCGCGACGTGCCCTGCGGGTCCTGCGGCGGCGCCCGGCTCAAGCCCGAGGTGCTGGCGGTCACCGTGGCCGGCCGCAACATCGCCGAGGTCACGGCGTTGTCGGTCGGTGACTGCGCCGATCTGCTCGCCGGCCTGGTGCTCACCGACCGGCAGAAGCTGATCGCCGAACGGGTGCTCAAGGAGATCAACGCCCGGCTGCGGTTCCTGGTCGACGTCGGCCTGGACTACCTGTCGCTGGACCGGCCGGCCGGCACCCTCTCCGGCGGTGAGGCGCAGCGGATCCGGCTCGCCACCCAGATCGGCTCGGGCCTGGTCGGGGTGCTGTACGTGCTCGACGAGCCGTCGATCGGCCTGCACCAGCGGGACAACCACCGCCTGATCGAGACCCTGGTGCGGCTGCGCGGTCTCGGCAACACGCTGATCGTCGTCGAGCACGACGAGGACACCATCCGGACCGCGGACTGGATCGTCGACATCGGGCCGGGTGCCGGCGAGCACGGCGGCCGGATCGTGCACAGCGGCTCGGTGCAGGATCTGCTGGCCAGCGAGGAGTCGCTGACCGGGGCGTACCTGTCCGGTCGGCGGGTCATCCCGGTGCCGGCCAGCCGGCGTCCGCTGACCGCCGGGCGGGAGCTGGTCGTGCACGGGGCGCGGGAGCACAACCTACGCAACCTGACCGTGCCGGTCCCGCTGGGTCAACTCGTCGCCGTCACCGGCGTCAGTGGCTCCGGCAAGTCGACCCTGGTCAACGACATTCTCTACACCGTGCTGGCCAACCAGATCAACAACGCCCGGCTGGTGCCCGGCCGGCACAGCCGGATCAGTGGCCTGGAGCAGGTGGACAAGGTCGTCGGGGTCGACCAGTCGCCGATCGGCCGTACGCCGCGGTCGAACCCGGCGACGTACACCGGCGTCTTCGACCACGTCCGTCGGTTGTTCGCCGAGACGACCGAGGCCAAGGTCCGCGGCTACGGTCCGGGGCGGTTCTCCTTCAACGTCAAGGGCGGCCGCTGCGAATCCTGTTCCGGTGACGGCACGATCAAGATCGAGATGAACTTCCTGCCGGACGTCTACGTGCCCTGCGAGGTCTGCAAGGGTGCCCGGTACAACCGGGAGACCCTCGAGGTCCACTACAAGGGCCGCACCATCGCCGAGATCCTGCAGATGCCGATCGAGGAGGCGGCCGACTTCTTCGAGGCCATCCCGGCGATCCACCGGCATCTGAAGACCCTGGTCGACGTCGGACTGGGCTACGTACGGCTTGGTCAGCCCGCCCCCACCCTGTCCGGCGGCGAGGCCCAGCGGGTCAAACTCGCCTCCGAGCTGCAGAAGCGGTCGACCGGGCGGACCATCTACGTGCTCGACGAGCCGACCACCGGGCTGCACTTCGAGGACATCCGCAAGCTGCTGACCGTGCTCTGCGGCCTGGTCGACAAGGGCAACACCGTGGTCGTGATCGAGCACAACCTCGACGTGATCAAAACTGCGGACTGGCTGATCGACATGGGTCCGGAGGGCGGTCACCGGGGCGGTACCGTGGTGGCGACCGGCACCCCGGAGGAGGTCGCCGAGGTCGCCGAGAGCCACACCGGGCAGTTCCTGCGCGGCGCGCTCGGCTTGACCGGGGCCCCGACCGGCGCACCGGCGGCGACGTCGCGTGCGGCCAAGGCCAACGGCAGCACCCCGGCGAAGGCCGCCGGCAAGTCGGCCGGTGCACCGGCACGCTCCAGCAAGGCGACCACCGGGACGCCCCGGGCGCCCCGCAAGGCCGCCGTGCCTAGTCGTCAATGAATCGGCACCAGGCACATCGCTGCCGTCAAACCGGGATGAACCGTTCGTGATCAGCGTCCGTGTCTACTGGCGTGGCCACGGACGACCAGCCGTGGCAACCAACGAGGAGGTCCAACCGCATGACTGAGCACCAGACGACGACCGACGCCAATCCGACCAGCCGCCGTGCGCTGCTGATCGGAGCGGGTGGGGTCGGGGCGACCGTCGCGCTGGCCGCATGTGGCACCGGTAACGACGACGAATTGGGTAGCGGCGCCGGGAACCCGCCGATCGACGACGGCCAGAGCAGCGGTTCGGACGGCGGTGGCGAGACCAGTTCCGGCGGCGAAGGACTCACCACCAGCCAGGTGCCGGTCGGCGGCGGGATCATCCTTGCCGGCCAGGGCGTCGTGGTCACTCAGCCAGCAGCAGGCGAGTTCAAGGCGTTCAGCAACGTCTGCACCCACCAGGGGTGCCCGGTCGCCAACCTCGACGGCGGCACCATCAACTGCACGTGTCACTTCAGCAGCTTCTCCATCACCGACGGCTCGGTGCTGTCCGGCCCCGCCCCGTCGCCGCTGGAGGAGAAGGCCGTCTCCGTCGATGGCGAGGCCATCACGGTGGCGTGACGCCGGCCGGCTCGTGGCCGCCGGGTGCGTGCGGCACCCGGCGGCCGCGAGCCGGCCAGCCTGTCACAGCCCTCGACTACGCTGGCGGCGATGGCAGATCCGTCCAGCTACCGTCCCGCCCCCGGCACGATCCCGGACGCCCCCGGCGTCTACCGGTTCCGTGACCCCACCGGCCGGGTCATCTACGTCGGCAAGGCCAAGAGCCTGCGCAGCCGACTCAACTCCTACTTCGGTGACCTCTGGCAGCTGCACCAACGCACCCAGCAGATGGTCACCACCGCGGCCGCGGTCGACTGGGTGACCGTCGGCAGCGAGGTCGAGGCGCTGCAGCTGGAGTACCTCTGGATCAAGGAGTACGACCCTCGGTTCAACGTCCGCTACCGCGACGACAAGTCCTATCCCTACCTCGCGGTCACCCTCGACGAGGAGTTCCCCCGGCTGCAGGTCATGCGGGGCGCGAAGCGCAAAGGAGTGCGCTACTTCGGGCCGTACTCGCACGCCTGGGCGATCCGGGAGACCCTCGACCTGCTGCTGCGGGTCTTTCCCGCCCGCACCTGTTCTGCCGGGGTGTTCAAACAGGCCGGTCACGTCGGGCGCCCCTGCCTGCTCGGTGACATCGGCAAATGCTCGGCACCGTGCGTCGGGCGCGTCGACGTCGCCGACCACCGGGCGATCGTCGACGACTTCTGCGACTTCATGGCCGGGCGTACCGACACGATGGTCCGGCGCCTGGAACGGGAGATGCGCGACGCCTCCGACGCGTTGGAGTTCGAGCGGGCCGCCCGACTGCGCGACGACGTCGCCGCGCTGCGCAAGGCGATGGAGAAACAGACCGTCGTGCTCGGCGACGGCACCGACGCCGACGTGGTCGCCTTCGCCGAGGATCCCCTCGAAGCCGCCGTGCAGGTGTTCCACGTACGCGGCGGCCGGGTGCGCGGCCAGCGCGGCTGGGTGGTGGAGAAGGTCGAGGAGCTGACCACGGCCGACCTGGTGCACCACTTCTGCACCCAGGTGTACGGCCCGGAACAGGGTGAGACCGACGTGCCCCGGGAGTTGCTGGTGCCCGAGTTGCCGGCGGACGCGCCGGCGCTGGCTGACTGGCTCAGCGATCGGCGGGGCAGCCGGGTGACGCTGCGGGTGCCGCAGCGCGGCGACAAACGCGTGCTGATGGAAACGGTGGGCCGCAACGCCGGCGAGGCGCTGACCCGGCACAAGCTGCGTCGGGCCAGCGACCTGACCACCCGGGGGCAGGCGTTGGAGGAGATCGCCGAAGCGCTCGGGCTGGCCACCGCGCCGCTGCGCATCGAGTGCTTCGACGTGTCCCAGATTCAGGGCACCGACGTGGTGGCCAGCCTGGTGGTGTTCGAGGACGGCCTGCCGCGTAAGGCCGAGTACCGGCGGTTCGCGGTGCGGGGAGCCACCGATGATCTGTCCGCGATGAGCGAGGTGCTGCGCAGACGCTTCGCCCGCCACCGTCCGACCGCGTCGTCGACGGCGGTGGCGGAGCCACCGGTGCCGGCAGCGGAAGCCGAGCCGCCGCCGGCAGTCGACCCGCAGACCGGGCGGCCACGCAGGTTCGCGTACCCGCCGCAGTTGATCGTCGTCGACGGCGGCGCCCCGCAGGTCCAGGCCGCCGCCGCGGTCCTGGCCGAGCTCGGCGTCGACGACGTGGCGCTGTGCGGCCTGGCGAAACGGCTGGAAGAGGTCTGGCTGCCCGCCGACGACTACCCGGTCATCCTGCCGCGCACCTCCGAAGGGCTGTACCTGCTGCAGCGGATTCGCGACGAGGCACACCGGTTCGCGATCAGCTATCACCGGCAGCGCCGGTCGAAACGGATGATCGCCTCCGGGCTGGACGAGGTGCCCGGGCTCGGTGACGTGCGTCGCAAGGCCCTGCTGAAACACTTCGGATCGGTACGCCGAATCGCCGCCGCCACCGTCGAGGAGATCGCCGAGGTGCCCGGCATCGGGCGGCGTACCGCTGAGACGATCATCGCTCAGCTCGCCGGGTCGTCGGATACCGACCAGGATCGCCCCTAGAATCCATCTGTGGTGTCGACCGGCGCGCATCCGGCGCGCGGCGCACCCGGGGGCGGGAGGACCGTGAGGCAGCACAGCCTGAGTTCGGGAGACGACGTCACCCGTGACACCACCGGCGTGGCCGACAGCCCGCCGGCCGCTGGCGCGGCTGGTGACGACGGGCAGGCCGCTGGCGCGGCTGGTGACGACGGGCAGGCCGCTGGCGCGGCTGGTGACGACCTGGCAAGTAGCGCGGTGCACGACGGTGAGCCCGCCGAGTACCCCGCCGAGCAGGACGAAGCCCGGCTGGTGGTGGTGACCGGCGTCTCCGGCGGTGGTCGCAGCACCGTCGCCCGCGCGCTCGAGAACGTCGGCTACTACGTGGTGGACAACCTGCCGCAGGCGCTGCTGCTCGACATGGCCGAGCTGGCCATGCGGGCCGGCGGCGCGGCCCGGCGTACCGCGATGGTGCTCGACGTCCGCAGCCGCGCCTTCTCCACCGACCTGGTCGGGGCGATCCGGGCCCTCAAGGAGCGCGGCCACCAGCCCCGGGTGGTCTTCGTCGACGCCGCCGGCGACGTACTGATCCGCCGGTTCGAAAGCGTCCGGCGGTCGCATCCGTTGCAGGGCGACGGACGACTGGCCGACGGGATCGCCGCCGAGCGGGAACTGCTCGCCGAGGCCCGTGACCAGGCCGATGTGATCATCGACACCTCGCACCTCAACGAGAACCAGCTCCGCCGCCGGGTCGAGGAACTCTTCGGCGGCGAGGACGCCCGACGGTTGCGGGTCACCGTGCTCTCCTTCGGCTTCAAGTACGGACTGCCAGCGGACGCCGACTTCGTGATAGACGCGCGTTTCCTGCCCAATCCCTACTGGGTGCCGGAACTGCGGGAGTACACCGGCCGGGAGCCGTCGGTCAGCGGCTACGTTCTCAGCCAGACCGGCGCCGACGACTTCGTCCGCAACTACGCGGAGCTGATCAGCGCCACCACGTCCGGGTTCGAGCGGGAAGGCAAGCGGTACCTGACCGTGGCGGTCGGCTGCACCGGCGGCAAACACCGCAGCGTCGCCATCGCCGAGGAACTCGCCGTCCGGCTGCGGCAGGCCCTGTTGTCGGTCAACGCCCAGCACCGCGACCTGGGGCGCGAGTGAACGCACTTCGCGTGGTGGCCTTCGGCGGCGGGCACGGGCTGGCCGCCTCACTGCGCGGGCTGCGGCACGCCGGTGTCGATCTGGAGTTGGATCTCACCGCGGTGGTGACCGTCGGCGACGACGGCGGATCCAGCGGCCGGCTGCGCGCCGATCGGGGTGCGTTGCCACCGGGCGACCTGCGTCAGGCGCTCGCCGCGCTGGCCGGGCCGGAGCCGGCCGACCAGTTGACCGCCGAGTTGTTCCAGCACCGGTTCGCCCCGGTGCCGGGCGAGGCGCCGTCCGGCGACCGCCCCGACCCGCTCACCGGGCACGCGGTCG
Organism: Micromonospora sp. LOL_023; assembly: GCF_048060115.1. Classification (NCBI taxonomy): domain Bacteria; kingdom Bacillati; phylum Actinomycetota; class Actinomycetes; order Micromonosporales; family Micromonosporaceae; genus Micromonospora; species Micromonospora sp. LOL_023. The sequence continues at coordinate 15,143 of NZ_JBHMIM010000058.1, read as the reverse complement.
GCAACCTGGTGCTCTGCGGCCTGATGGAGCTGCTCGGCGACCCGGTCGTCGCCCTCGACCACGTCGGCGGGCTGCTCGGCGCGACCGGGCGGGTGCTGCCGATGTCCTGTGAGCCGGTGTCGATCGAAGCGGACGTGCGCGGCGGTGATCCGCGCCGGCCCCGCGAGGTGGCCACCATCAGTGGCCAGCACGCGGTCGCGGTCACCCGGGGGCGGGTCGAGTCGGTGCGGTTGCTGCCGAAGTCGCCCACCGCCTGCCGGCCGGCGATCGAGGCGGTCCGCCGCGCCGACTGGTTGATCTTCGGACCGGGAAGCTGGTACACCAGCGTCATCCCGCATCTGCTGGTGCCCGACCTGGCTGCCGAGATCGTGGCGAGCCCGGCCCGCCGGCTGGTCACCCTGAACCTGGCGGCCGAGAAGGAGACGCTCGGTCTGTCGGTCGCCGACCATCTCGCCGCGTTGAGCTGGTACCTGCCGGAGCTGCGGGTCGACACGGTGCTCGCCGACGGCAAGGCGGTGGGTGATCCCGACCCGGTGGCCCGTGCGGCAGAATCGCTGGGTGCACGCCTGACGCTCGCAACGCTGGCGGTCGCCGACGGCAGCCCTCGGCACGATCCTGTCGCGCTGGGGGCCGCACTGGTGCCTGTCCTGGGCTCCGCTCGTTAAGCACGTACGTATCGGCACCCGCCGTCAAACCGGCCCCCGTGAGGTGAATGACTATGGCGATGACCGCTGCCGTCAAGGACGAGCTCAGCCGGGTCGACGTACCCAAGCCGTGTTGCCGGCGCGCCGAGATGGCGGCGCTGCTGCGCTTCTCCGGCGGGCTGCACATCGTCGCCGGCCGGGTCGTCGTCGAAGCGGAGCTGGACACCAACGCGGTGGCCCGCCGACTGCGTCGCGAGGTGGCCGACGTGTACGGCTACCCCAGCGAGATCCACGTGCTCAGCCCCAGTGGGCTGCGCAAGGGCAACCATTTCATCATCCGGGTGGTCAAGGACGGTGAGTCGCTGGCCCGCCAGACAGGGCTGTTGGACGTACGTGGTCGCCCGGTGCGGGGCCTGCCTCCGCACCTGGTGTCGGCGAACGTCTGCTGCGCGGTGTCGGCGTGGCGCGGTGCGTTCATGTCGCACGGCTCACTGACCGAGCCCGGCCGGTCGAGCGCGTTGGAGATCACCTGTCCGGGCCCGGAGTCGGCCCTGGCGCTGGTCGGGGCCGCCCGCCGGCTCGGCATCACCGCCAAGGCGCGGGAGGTGCGCGGCGTCGACCGGGTCGTGGTCAAGGACGGTGACGCGATCGCCGCGCTGCTCACCCGGGTCGGCGCGCACTCCAGCGTGCTGACCTGGGAGGAGCGGCGGGTACGCCGGGAGGTGCGGGCCACGGCGAACCGGTTGGCCAACTTCGACGACGCGAATCTGCGCCGGTCGGCGCGGGCAGCGGTGGCCGCCGCCGCCCGGGTGACCAGGGCGTTGGAGATCCTCGCCGACGACGCGCCGCGGCATCTGACCTCGGCAGGTCGGTTGCGGTTGGAGCACCGCCAGGCGTCGCTGGAGGAGCTGGGGGCGTTGGCTGATCCGCCGTTGACTAAGGACGCGATCGCCGGCCGGATCCGGAGGCTGCTCGCCTTGGCCGACAAACGCGCCCACGACCTCGGCATTCCAGACACGGAAGATGCGGTGACGGCGGAGATGCTCGTCGGATGAACACCTGATGTGAACAAGGATGACCGGACGCCCCGGCGCAACGCGGCACGGGCTTCTCGGATAGGGTCGCGGTGTACGGCGACGGGGCCGGCACCCGGCTCTCCCGCCGCGACCGCCTCCTCGGGTATCCCGCCCGAGCCGCGCAGGGCTGCGGCGTGACCGGCCGAGTTCATCTGATCGGCGCCCGGCCCGCCACGCGGTCGGCGCACACCAATCCGTCCGGCTCCTGCCCGGACGGGCGAAAAGCGAGGAGATGGGACCTGTGACCATCCGGGTTGGCATCAACGGCTTCGGCCGGATCGGCCGTAACTTCACGCGGGCGGTGCTCGCCTCCGGCGCGGACATCCAGATTGTCGCCTTCAACGACCTGGGCGACACCGCGACGACCGCGCACCTGCTCAAGTACGACAGCATCCTCGGCCGGCTGCCGCACGAGGTGAAGGCCAGCGGCGACGAGATCACCGTCGGCGGCCACACCATCAAGGCGCTGGCCGAGCGGGATCCGGCCAAGCTGCCCTGGAACGACCTGGGCGCCGACATCGTGATCGAGTCGACCGGCTTCTTCACCGACGCCACCAAGGCCAAGGCGCACGTCGACGGCGGCGCCAAGAAGGTCATCATCTCGGCTCCGGCCAAGAACGAGGACTTCACCGTCGTGCTCGGCGTCAACGACGACCAGTACGACCCGGCCAAGCACACGATCATCTCGAACGCCTCCTGCACCACCAACTGCCTGGCGCCGATGGCCAAGGTGCTGCAGGACACGTTCGGCATCGAGCGTGGTCTGATGACCACGATCCACGCGTACACCCAGGACCAGAACCTGCAGGACGGCCCGCACTCCGACCTGCGTCGGGCCCGCGCCGCCGCGCTGAACATCGTGCCGACCTCGACCGGGGCCGCCAAGGCGATCGGTCTGGTGCTGCCGGAGCTCAAGGGCAAGCTGGACGGCTACGCGCTGCGGGTGCCGATCCCGACCGGCTCGGCCACCGACCTGACCGTCACCGTCGGCCGTCAGACCACCGTCGACGAGGTCAACGCTGCGGTCAAGGCCGCCGCGCAGGGCCCGCTCGCCGGCATCCTCACCTACACCGAGGACCCGATCGTGTCGTCCGACATCGTCACCGACCCGGCGTCGTGCATCTTCGACTCCGGGCTGACCAAGGTGATCGGCGACCAGGTCAAGGTCGTCGGCTGGTACGACAACGAGTGGGGCTACTCCAACCGCCTGGTGGACCTGGTCAAGCTGGTGGGCGCGTCCCTGTGAGCCAGGTAGCCACTCTCGACGATCTTCTCGCCGAGGGTGTGTCAGGTCGGCGCGTGCTGCTGCGCGCCGACCTGAACGTCCCCTTCGAGAAGGACAACCCGGGGGCCATCGCCGACGACGGCCGGATCCGGGCCGTGCTGCCCACCCTGACCGCGCTGCGCGACGCCGGTGCGGCTGTGGTGGTCTGCTCACACCTGGGTCGGCCCAAGGGTGCGCCGGACCCGAAGTACACCCTGGCGCCGGTCGCCACCCGCCTCGGTGAGCTGCTCGGCTCACCGGTCGCCTTCGCCACCGACACCGTCGGTGACTCGGCGCAGGCCACCGTCGCCGGGCTGGGCGCCGGACAGGTCGCCCTGCTGGAGAACCTGCGGTTCAACCCGGGGGAGACCAGCAAGGACGCCGACGAGCGGGGCGCCTTCGCCGACCAGTTGGCGGCGTTCGCCGACGCGTACGTCGACGACGCGTTCGGTGCCGTGCACCGCAAGCACGCCAGCGTCTACGACGTGCCGGCGCGGCTGCCGCACGTCGCCGGCCGGCTGGTGCACCGCGAGGTCGAGGTGCTCGGCAAGCTGACCGGCGCGCCGGAGCGGCCGTACGTGGTGGTGCTCGGCGGGTCGAAGGTCTCCGACAAGCTCGCCGTGATCGAGGCGCTGCTGCCCACCGTCGACCGGCTGCTGGTCGGCGGCGGCATGTGCTTCACCTTCCTCAAGGCCCAGGGCCACGAGGTCGGCAGGTCGCTGCTGGAGGCCGACATGGTCGACACCTGCCGTGACCTGCTGGAGCGGGCCGCCGGCAAGATCGTGCTGCCGGTGGACGTGGTGGCTGCCACCGCGTTCGCCGCCGACGCCGACCACGACGTGGTCGACGCCGCCGCGATCCCCGCCGACCGGCTCGGCCTGGACATTGGCCCGCGCAGCGTCGTGGCGTTCGCCGAGGCCCTCACCGGGGCCCGGACGGTGTTCTGGAACGGCCCGATGGGCGTGTTCGAGCTGGCACCGTTCGCCGCCGGCACCCGGGGTGTCGCCGAGGCGATCACCAAGGTCGACGGCTTCACCGTCGTCGGCGGCGGCGACTCGGCGGCCGCGGTGCGCACCCTCGGCCTCGACGAGTCCGCCTTCGGGCACATCTCGACCGGCGGGGGCGCCTCGCTGGAGTACCTGGAGGGCAAGACCCTGCCCGGCATCGCCGCCCTGGAGAAGTGAGAGCAGTGTCTGAGACCGTTGCCCGCCGGCCGCTGATGGCCGGCAACTGGAAGATGAACCTCAACCACCTGGAAGCCATCGCGCTGGTCCAGAAGCTGGCGTTCAGCCTGAACGAGCAGCAGCTGACCGACGTCGAGGTGGCGGTGCTGCCGCCGTTCACCGCGCTGCGCAGTGTGCAGACGCTGATCGACGGCGACAAGCTGGCCATCGGCTACGGCGCGCAGGACCTGTCGCCACACGCCGGTGGCGCCTACACCGGCGACATCTCCGGGGCGATGCTGGCCAAGCTGGGCTGCCAGTACGTCACCGTCGGCCACTCGGAGCGGCGGGCGTACCACAACGAGGACGACTCGGTGGTCAAGGCCAAGGTGGCGGCCGCGCTCGCCAACGGGATCACCCCGATCCTGTGCGTCGGCGAAGGTCTCGACGTGCGGGAGGCCAACGGGCACGTCGCGCACTGCAACGACCAGTTGACCGCGGCGCTCGCGGGTCTGACCGCCGAGCAGGTGGTCAAGGTCGTCATCGCGTACGAGCCGGTCTGGGCGATCGGCACCGGCAAGACCGCCACCCCGGCCGACGCGCAGGAGGTCTGCGGGGCGATCCGGGCCCGGCTGGCCGAGCTGTACGACCAGACCACCGCCGACCAGGTCCGGGTGCTGTACGGCGGCTCGGTCAAGGCAGCGAACATCGCCGCGATCATGGCCGAGGTCGACGTCGACGGTGCGCTGATCGGCGGCGCCAGCCTGGACGCCGACGAGTTCGCGCAGATTGCCCGCTTCCCGGAGCACGTCAAGCGCTGACTCCGTCATTGCGTTGAACTAGCACCAAGATCAGCCCACCACGGCCGGACGTTCCGACTGTGGTGGGCTGACTTGTGTCGCCCCGGAGCACCGTGCTCCGGCTGACCGAGGATCACATCTATCAACACCTGGTGGCGGGGGCGAGCACGGTGCCCAACCTGCCGGAGAAGTTGACACGATTTCTCGACGGCCGTCCGGACGGCAGATCCCCCGACCTGATTCCGGTGCGCCTCGGGCCGGGCGACCGGATCCTGCTGTGCTCGGACGGGCTGAGCTCGTACGTGCCGCAGGAGTCGGTGCGGGAAGTCCTGGGCTCTGGCGGTAGCGCCGGAAACGCCGCCGACCGACTCGTCTCCCTGGCCCTCGACCAGGGCGGTCGGGACAACATCACCCTGATCGTCATCGACGTGCGTCCGGCTGGCGTCACCGGCCGGTGAGAACTGGCCGGGGCGTCGGCCCTGCGGCTTCGGGTGCTTGCCGGACTACGGTCGGTGATGGTGAACTGGTGACCCGAGGATCCATCGGGCCGCGAGGGAGCCGGATGACCGCCAAACAGGACCGCGACGAGATCTTCATCGAATACACCAAGTCGATCTGCCCGGTGTGCAAGGTCGTCGTCGATGCCCAGGTCAACATCCGCGAAGACAAGGTCTACCTGCGCAAACGCTGCCGCGAGCACGGGCAGTTCGAGGCGTTGGTATACGGCGACGCGCAGATGTACCTCGACTCGGCCCGGTTCAACAAGCCCGGCACGATCCCGCTGGCGTTCCAGACCGACGTGGTCGACGGCTGCCCCAGCGACTGCGGGCTCTGCCCCGAGCACAAACAGCACGCCTGCCTCGGCATCATCGAGGTCAACACCGGCTGCAACCTGGACTGCCCGATCTGCTTCGCCGACTCCGGCCACCAACCCGACGGCTACTCGATCACCCTCGACCAGTGCGAGCGGATGCTCGACACGTTCGTCGCCGCCGAAGGCGAGCCCGAAGTGGTGATGTTCTCCGGCGGGGAACCCACCATCCACAAGCAGATCCTGGAGTTCGTCGACGCCGCCCAGGCCCGCCCGATCAAGGCGGTCAACCTCAACACCAACGGCATCCGGCTCGCCTCCGACAAGCGGTTCGTCGCCGAACTCGGCCGGCGGCACAGCCCGGACCGGGCGATCAACATCTACCTGCAGTTCGACGGCTTCGACGAGCGTACCCACCGGGAGATCCGCGGCCGCGACCTGCGCGAGGTCAAGCGGCGGGCGCTGGACAACTGCGCCGAGGCCGGGCTGACCGTCACCCTGGTCGCTGCCGTCGAGCGTGGGCTCAACGACCATGAACTCGGCGCGATCATCGAGTACGGGCTGACGCACCCCGCCGTACGGTCGGTGTCGTTCCAGCCGGTCACCCACGCCGGACGGCACGTCGAGTTCGACCCGTTGCACCGGCTGACCAACTCCGACATCATCCACGGCATCGTGGCGCAGCGCCCCGACTGGTTCACCGCGACAGACTTCTTCCCGGTGCCGTGCTGCTTTCCGACCTGCCGGTCCATCACCTACCTGCTGAGTGAGGGCACCCCCGGCGAACCCGGCTTCGGGGTGGTGCCGATCCCGCGGCTGCTCAACGTCGCCGACTACCTCGACTACGTCGCCAACCGGGTGCTGCCGGACCTGGCGATCCGCGAGGCGTTGGAGAAGCTGTGGTCGGCGTCGGCGTTCATGGGCACCGAGACCACCAGCGAGCAGTTGGCGGCTGCCGCGACGGCGCTGGACTGCGCCGACGCCTGCGGGATCAACCTGCCGGCGGCGGTCGCCGACATCACCGACCGGGCCTTCATGATCGTCATCCAGGACTTCCAGGACCCGTACACGCTCAACGTCAAACAGCTGATGAAATGCTGCGTCGAGGAGATCACCCCGGACGGACGGATGATCCCGTTCTGCGCGTACAACTCGGTCGGCTACCGGGAACAGGTCCGCGAGCAGCTGTCCGGCGTCGCGGTCGCCGACGTGGTGCCCAACGCGGTGCCGCTGCAGCCGGTGCTGACCGATTCGCCGTACGGATCGAAGGTGGCCAGACCCGGTGGACGCCCCGGCAACGGCCGGATCGCCCCGGACACCACCAACGTCGGCCGGCGGGTTCGGTGACCGGCCGGGCCTGGCCGGTGGACGGTCCCGCGGCGGCTGCGGCGGCGGCGAAGATCGACGCGAAGGCGTGCTGCGCCGCCGCGTACGGCTCAGACGTCGTCGCGTTGCTGCTCGGCGAGTCGTACCATCCGGGCGGTCTGGCGTTGACCCGGCGGCTCGCCGACCGGCTCGCGCTGCGTCCTGGCGCGGCCGTGCTCGACGTGGCCAGTGGGCGCGGCGCCACCGCGCTGCTGCTGGCCCACTCGTACGAAGCCGACGTGACCGGCGTCGACCTGTCGGCGGCCAACGTGGCCGCCGCGACGCAGGCGGCGGCCGCGGCCGGGATGGCCGGTGCCCGCGGATCGGTGCGGTTCCGGCTCGGCGACGCGGAGCGGCTTCCGGCGCCGGACTCGGCCTTTGACGCGGTGGTCTGCGAATGTGCCTTCTGCACCTTCCCTGACAAGGCCACTGCGGCCGCCGAGTTTGTCCGGGTGCTGCGGCCCGGTGGGCGGCTCGGCCTCACCGACGTCACGGTCGACCAGGCCCGGTTGCCGGCCGAACTCGCCGGGCTGGGCGGCTGGATCGCCTGCGTCGCCGACGCCCGCCCGCTGCCCGAGTACGCCGAGCTGCTGGCCGCCGCCGGGCTGCGGGTGACGTACACCGAACGCCATGACGACGCCGTCGTCGCCATGCTCGACCAGATCGAGGCCCGGCTGACGCTGGTCCGGCTGACCGCCCGGGACCGGGCCGAGGCGGCCGGTCTGGACTTCACCCGGGCACCGGAGGTGCTGGCCGCAGCCCGCGCGGCGATCGCCGAACAGATCATCGGGTACGGCCTGCTGGTGGCGGCCAGACCGTGACCGGCGGACCCGACCTGGTGGTGATCGGTGGCGCTGCCACCGGTCTAGCGCTACGGGCCGGCCGCCGCGCAGTAGCCGCCCAGTTCGTCAGGGCCATCTGCGTCCGGCGGGCCCGCCCCGCGCGGGCGGCCGGCTGATCAGGGCGTACGCCGCGTCGCGGCCGGGCAGGCCGGCGATGCCACCGACCGGTGCGGTGCCCGCCCCGGACACCACCAGCCCGGCCAGCGGGGTGCGGTGTCCGGCCAGGTCCGGGGTCGGGCGCAGTATCGCGAGCTGGTCCAGGCTGATGTCCAGATGCATCGGGTGTGCACCCGGCCAGCGCAGTTGCCGGGCCATGTCGGCGGGGGTGTGGGTGACCCGGTCGACGACACTGGCGGCGAACCCGGGTGCCCGGGCCTCGACGGCGGCGACCATCCGGTCGGCGAACTCCTCCCGGGCGGCGTCCCAGCCACCCCGCACCTCGTACGGGGCGCAGGGGCATGCCAGGTAGACGGTGTGCCGGCCGGGTGGGGCAAGGGTGTCGTCCAGCGCGGTCGGGGTGAAGGCGTACGTGGGCACTGGGTCATCGGGCAGGTGACCGGCTTCAGCCTGGGCGAAGCCGGCGGACAGCGAATCGAGGCTGTCGACGTGCGACTGCAACCCGTTCCAGTCGCCCGGTCGGGCCTGCGGGTAGCCGGGCAGATCGGTGGTGGCCAGCAGCACCAGGGTCTGTACGGCGTTGCCGCTCCCGGCGGCCCGCAGCCGGTCCGCAACCGGGCCGGTCAGCGGCGGATCCAGTAGGTCGAGCAGCGCGGTGCGCGGGTCGATGGCTGTGAGTACCGCGTCGGCGGCGAGCTGGGTGCCGTCGTCCAGCTCGACCCCGGTGACCCGGTCGGTGCCGGTGCCGGTACGCAGGATCCGGGCCACCGGCGCGTTGACCTGCCAACTGCCGCCGTAGCTGACGAGCCGGGTGGTGAGCGCGTCGGTCAACGCCTGCGACCCGCCGACCGGGTGCCACTGCCCGACTTGGTGGTAGAACGCCTGCCACAACGCGAAGGTAGCCCCGCCGACCTGCCCGGGCGACGCGGAGGCGTGCGCGGCGAACGCTGCCACCGGCGCCCGCACCAGCTCGGTGTCGAACTGTTCCCGCAGCACCCGACCGTACGGTGCCAGCAGGGTACGGGCCAGCCCGACCGGCCCGCCGTTGCGGGCCAACGCCCGGCCGCCCGCCGCGATCAGGCCCGGCATCCGCCGGAGCCGTTGCACCATCCCGGTGCCGGGATCCAGGGCGGCCCGCATCGCGGACACGATCGGCCATGCCTGGCGCATCCACGTCGCGTACCGCTGCGCGGCTAGTCGGTCGACCTCGGCGATCGACTCGACGGTGGCCGCGACGCTGCGGTGGAACCGGACGATCGTGCCGTCGCGGAACGCCGCGATCGAGAACGGGTCCATCTCGCGGTAGACCAGCCCGGCGTCACGCAGCCGCAGGTCGTCGACGATGTCGGTGGCGTTGAGGATGTTGTGGGCCGCCGAATGGGTGTCGAAGCGGAAGCCCGGCAACAGTTCCTCGGTTCGGGCCCCGCCCCCCAGCTTGTCGGACTGCTCCAGGACCTGCGTCTGCCATCCGCTGCGGGCCAGGTAGCAGGCGGCGATCAGGCCGTTGTGGCCGCCGCCGACCACCACCACCCGACGTCTGCGGCGTCGGCTGGTCGTCATGCCCGGCGGCCGTGCAGCTGGTGCCATGCCTGGGTGGCCTCGCGGATCGTGAACGGTACCGCCAGGGTCGTGGCGGCGGCGACTGGCTGTCCCTGTCGTTTCATCGGCTGTCTCCTGCATCGGAGATGGGCCCGGCGAACCATTTGTCCACTACGGGTGGTATACCCGCCAGCGGGCGGAGCATGCCGCCTCCGGTCGCGGAGCCGACCGGAGCCGGTCGGCGTGGATCGGGCCAACCCGCTATCCTTGTAGAGCCCGAGTGTCGGCCGGCTCGGGTTTGTCCGGTTCGCCCGATAGGTGAATCGGCGATCGTTACGAGAGGACTGACCACTGCCATGCCGATCGAGTTCGCCTACATATTGATCGTGTTGCTGGTGATCACGAGCGTGATGCTCACCATGCTGATCCTGCTACACAAGGGCAAGGGCGGCGGCATGTCCAGCATGTTCGGCGGCGGGGTGAGCACCAGCCTGGCCGGATCCTCGGTGGCTGAGAAGAACCTCGACCGGTACACCGTGCTCGCCGGCATCGTGTGGTTCGCCTGCATCGTCGGCCTGGGCCTGTGGCTCAAGGTCGCGATGAACGCGGGTGTGTGATTCGTCGCTTTCCGTCGTAAGATTTCGCGCGGCCCGTTGATACGGGTCGCGCTTTCTTTTCCGCAGCATCCGCTTCACCCGCGTCGCACCACCGGCCCCGCCGTGGTGACACCCCCTCTCGACGACAGGAGCGACCCCTATGGCGAGCACCAATACCATCCGTGGCAGCCGGGTCGGTGCCAGCCCGGCCCGACCGGCGGAGCGGGCGCAACCCGCACCCCGCCGGCAGACCACCTACTGGTGCGCCAACGCGCACGCGGTCGACATCAGCCTGGCCGCCGACGCCACGACGCCGGAAACCTGGGAGTGCCCGCGCTGCGGGCTGCCCGCCGGCCAGGACCAGCACAACCCGCCGGCGCGCCCGCGCAACGAGCCGTACAAGTCACACCTGGCGTACGTCAAGGAGCGGCGCAGCGAGGCCGACGGCGAGGCCATCCTCGCCGAGGCGCTCGCGGCGGTCCGCGCCCGCCGCGGCGAGGTCTGACCGCTGTCGGGTCGTTGGCCGTCGCGGGGTCGACCCTCACATCTCGACAGGTTGTACGGCTGGCATCGATGGGCGCGGATCTATACCTGGACCGTCGCTACAGCGGGGTCGGCCTCCGGTGGTTCGTGGCTGACGCGGATCTGGACCTCCGTCGTTGTCTGCTACCCGGGCAACACACCTGGCAATGGATTGTTCACTCTCGGTCCAGAGGTTGACCGACGCGGACGCGTGTATCATCATCTCAGCTTGAGGTGGGTACTACCGGTTTCGGGCACAGACAAGGGCTAAGACACTGATTAATCGGACCTTCACCTTCGCCAAGCACCATACGCCCAGTCCGGTGCGGGTGGCCGTGCGATGGACGATGCTTGAGACGCGGAATGCGAGAAGCCGGCTGACGGTCCCCGTGACCACGCGGTGTGAGTACGACAACGTCTATCACTGCACGGTTCGCAAGACGGCAAGCCAATGGGTGAAATCGCTACTCAGTGACCCGGTCGTGTATCGCCACTCCGGATTGTTGCCCTTCGACCAGCGGGTGCACCGTCGGCGCTACCCGGACGCCATCCCGCCCGGCCGCGTCGCCTCGTCGCTCTTTGTCTCCCGTAAGCGCTTCGAATCAATCTCCAAGCCGGAGAAGTACCGCGCCTTCTTCATCCAACGGGACCCGCGCGACATCGTCGTCTCGAGCTACTTCTCGCTGCGCGGGTCCCACACGCCGATGGGCGACATCCTGCAGCACCGGAAGATCCTCCGGGAAACGCCGGTCAAGGAAGGGATGCTGTACATCATCAAGCATCTTTCCGAGACCAATCTCTTCTCCTGTCTCCGGTCGTGGGTGGTCGCGCCCAGCACGGAAGCTGTCCGCATCTTCCGGTACGAGGATCTCACGGGCGAACACCAGCTGGACGAGGTGGATCAGCTGCTGCAGCACTGCGGGATCGCGCTCCCTCGGCCTGATCTGGTGGCACTGCTCGAGCGGCACGGTTTCTCCCGGATGCGGAAGACCCGGCTGGAGGACAGGTCGAATTCTCACTACCGCAAGGGCGAAGCCGGCGATTGGCTGAACCACTTCGACGACGACATCTACGAAGCGTTCGTCAAAGCGACCGGTGACCTTGTCCAGCGTTGCGGCTACCCCACCCGGGAGGAGGCGCTTCGTGACCTTGAGGCGCCTCACCAAGGGGACCCTGTCGGATAGGAAACGGCCCTGATCAACCAGACCTTGACGTACGCCAAGCATCACACGCCCGATTCGGTGCGGGTGGCCGCGCGCTGGGCGATGCTGGAAACGCAGAACGTGAGAAGTCGCCTCACGGTCCCGGTGGTCGCACGGTGCGAGTACGACAACGTCTACCACTGCACGGTCCGCAAGACGGCCAGCCAGTGGGTGAAATCTCTGCTCAGCGACCCGGTCGTCTATCGCTACTCTGGGCTGTTGCCGTTTGATCAGCGGGTGAGTCGACGACGCTACCCACACGCCGTTCCCACCGGCCGGGTCGTTTCATCGTTGTTCATCTCCCGCTACGGGTTCGACGCGCTGCCCAAGCCGGAGAAGTACCGCGCGTTCTTCATCCTGCGCGACCCACGCGACGTCGTCGTGTCGAGCTACTTCTCGCTGCGAAGCTCGCACACCCCGATGGGTGACGTCCTGACGCACCGCAAGGTCCTGCAGGAGCTACCGGCCAAGGAAGGCCTGCTGTACGTCATCGACCACCTCGCGAAGGTGAATCAGTTCTCCGCGATGCGGTCGTGGGTGGCCACGCCGGGCGCGGAGACCTTCCGGGTGTTCCGCTACGAGGACCTCGTCGGCGAGCGGCAGGTCGACGAGTTCGATCAGCTGCTGCGGCACTGCGGAATCGCCATCCCCCCAGCCGAGTTGACCGCACTGCTCGACCGGCACGGCTTCTCCCGGATGCGTAAGAAGCGCCGGGAGGCCGGCCCGACCGCCCACTACCGCAAGGGCAAAGCCGGCGACTGGCTCAACCACTTCGACGACGACATCCACGACGCCTTCGTGGCGGCCACCGGTAACCTCGTCGAGCTCTGCGGCTACCCCAGCCGCGAGGAAGCGCTCCGCGCGCTCGACGCGGCTGAGTAATCGTCGCTGCCGAGCGTCGCCGGGTCGCCGACGGTCAGTCGGTGGCCGGCACCAGCACGGTCGTGCCTGACCAGCTGATGTGCGCGTTGCTGATGTGGTTCCACGGTTCGCCGTTGCTGTCGAGGCCGGTCAGCTCGGCGAGGTAGTGGCCGAAGCCGTACCCGCCGGCCCGCAGGGTGGCGACCGCCCACGGGTGGAGCTGGTCGGCGACGCGGTCGGGGTGGCGCTGGTCGAGCGGGATTTCGATGACGCCGAGCAGGTCGTAGCGTTCGTTGGCGGTGCCGGGGTCGATCACCCGGCACAGCGAGAATCCGTGCCGTTCGGGCTGCTCACCGTCCACCCAGCTCAGTTGTCCGGCCACTGTGTCCTCCATGATCATTGTTTGGATGCTGAGGTGAACGAAGCATTGCGCTAGAACTCGCTTATATCAACCCCTTGTGTTGTTCATGATCACCTGGTGTGATGTCGTGGTCACCATTCAATCGAGAGGGAGGCCACCGATGGCACGCGCACCGAGGACCCGCAAGGCACCTGCCAACCCCGCCATGTCGCCCACCGTGCAGGCCATGGAGCTCGGCATCCGACTGCGCGAACGCCGCGAGGAGCTGGGCATGACCGCCGTCGGCGTCGGCCGCAGCAGCGGCATCACCCAGGCGTACGTCTCCGGTGTAGAGATCGGCAAGGTCAAGCTGCCCGCCGACCGCCTCGCCCAACTCGTCAAGATCTACGAGATCGACGACCAGGAAGCCACCGAGCTGGAAGCGCTGCGGATCGGGGCGATGGCCCGCGCCTGGTGGCACACGTACAAGCAGCTCTTTCCCGCCGAGTTCCTGCGCTTCCTCGGTTACGAAGCCGGCGCCGACCACGTCCGCACCTACCAGAGCGAGCTGATCGACGGACTGCTGCAGACCGAGGCGTACGCCCGCGCGATCCTGCGCGGCGGCAACACCTACGTCCGGCTCACCGAGACCGAGCAACGCATCGAGGTGCGACTGGCCCGCCAGCGCCGGCTCGCCGAGGACCCACCACTGCGGATCACCGCGATTGTCGGTGAAGGTGCGATCCGGCAGCAGGTCGGCGGCCCCGAGGTGATGCGCGCCCAACTCGATCACCTGACGGACCTGATGACCCGGCACCCGGAGCAGATGCAGATTCGAATCATGCCGTTCTCGGCCGGTGCCTACCCGGCGCTCGGCGCGCCGTTCGTGATCCTGTCGTTCCCATCGGCCCGGGTGCCGGACCTGGTCTGGCAGGAGGTGCTGACCTCCAGCGACATCATCGACCAGTCCACCCGGGTCGCCGACTACACGATCACCTTCGGTGAGACGCTGGAGCGGGCGTTAAGCTTCGAGGAGTCCCTCGCCCTGATCCGCCAGGTCGCCCAGGAGATGAGATGACCGAGCACACCCCCACCCGTGACTGGTTCAAGTCCTCCCGCAGCGCCAGCAACGCCGCCTGCGTCGAGGTCCGCCTCAGTGCCGACACCATCGGCGTACGCGACTCCAAGTCCGTCAGCGGCCCGGCGCTCGCCTTCGACCCGGCCGCCTGGACCGGCTTCCTCACCACCCTCAAGGCCACCGCGCCGGGCTCGTAGCCTTCGTGGCTATCGCCAGAACCGCAACCGCCGCCTGCGCCACGGGGTCGCGGCGTAGGCGGCCAGCCCGACACCCAGCAGCGCGGCGCTGAGCACGAGGCTGGGCACATCGTCGTACGACCGGGCGCTGAACTCCCACCACCGGTACTGACCGTTGCCGCCGAACCCCCAGTACCACAGGACGACGGCTACGACCGAGGGCAGCGTCCAGGCCAGCCGCCAGCCGAGGACCGCTCCGGCGAGCAGCGCCAGGCCGAACCATGCGATCCACCCCCGCGCCATGATCGCAACGACGGCCGGCGGCGTGGTCAGTGCGGAGATGCCCAGGAAGATCACTGCGGAGCTGAAACTCAACCCGGCGAGGTAGAACCGCTCCATGGACCGTAGCCGTCGGGTGGCTGTCAGCTCCAGATCAGCGAGTGGACTGGTCAGCCCGATGACCGGTAGGACCGCGGCGCCCACGACGAGCAACCGCCACAACGGAATGATCGCGCTGTCCTGCCCTGCTGCCTGTGGTAACGGTGTCTTGACCGTGCCGAACCAGGCAGCCAGTGCGCCGAGGAACACTACAGCGGCGAGGATGGCGGCCGCTGGCCGGACCGGAAAAAAGTTTGGCCGAGACAGCGCCCGCAGGCACCTCAACGTCCCGGCTGACAGTCACGGCCCCGGCGTTGTTCCGGCTTGAGAGGTTCTGTCCGTGTTGAGAACCGGACACGAGGCGAGTTG